>DATAIY010000057.1:0-6907 GCA_036262475.1 Solirubrobacterales bacterium | reverse complement strand
GTGACGATGATGTCCTGTTTGGCGGCGTTGACAGCCAGCGCGTCTCGCACCTGCGCGTTCTCCTCGTCGGTCAGGGGGCGGGCGTAACCGCCCTCGCCCTCGGCGTCGGGGATGAAATCGAGTTCCAGCGGTCGCCCGCCGAGCGAGGCGATCTGCTCCCAGGCAGCGCGGCGGATGTCGAATCCGGTGACGATCGCGCCGAGGCGCTTGGCGGTGGCGAGAGGCTGCAGGCCGACGACGCCGGCGCCGAGGACGAGGACCTTGGCCGGTGGCACGGTGCCGGCTGCGGTGGTCATCATCCCGAAGAAGCGGCCCGACTCACGGGCGGCGATCAGCATCGCCGCGTACCCGGCGGCGGCGGCCTGAGAGGAGAGCGCGTCCATCGCCTGGGCGCGGGTCGTACGCGGGATCGCCTCCATCGCGAAGCTGGTGACGCCGGCGGCGGCGAGCGCCTTGTTGGTCGCTGCAGAGGTCCAGGGGGCGAGGTGGCTGACCAGAAGCTGGCTGGAGCCCAGGCGACCGATCTCCTCGGTGGACGGGACGGCGACGCGCAGGACCACGTCGGCGCCCCACGTAACCTCGGCCTCTACGATCTCGGCCCCGGCGTCCTCATAGGAGGCGTCGGGATGGCCGGCGGCGTCGCCGGCACCGGACTCGACGAGCACCTCGACGTGCTCGTTTTTCTTCAGCGATTTGACCACGTCAGGGACTAGCGCGACCCGGCGCTCCCCAGTTGCGGTCTCTTTCGGAACTCCGATCTTCATACCCGTGCGGCCGGGTAGGTTATTGATCGAGTCAGGCTTGCGTCCCGACCCCGGAGACCGAGGCGAGGCGCTCGAGGGTGTGGAGTTGCTGATCGCGCTCCACATGGACCGGTGAGACGATCAGGCGGTCGATACCGGCGCCGCGGAAGCGCTCGACCCGTTCGGCAACCTCGACCTCGGTACCGACCAGGGAGGTCGCCTCGACGATCTCGTCGGGCATCGCCTCGAAGGCGCCGGCGCGGTCGCCGTCCTGGAAGCGCTTCTGTACCTCGTCGGCGACCTCGCCGAAGCCGAAGCGGTGGGCGAGGTCGACGTAGAAGTTGGTTTTGCGGCTGCCCATGCCGCCGAAGTAGAGGACGAGGCCGGCCTTGACGACGTTCTTGGCGGCCTCGAGGTCGCCGTCGATCGCCACCTGCAGGGAGGGCGAGACCTCGAGGTCCGAGCGCTGGCGCCCGCCCTTGGCGAAGCCGGACTCCAAGTGCTCGCCCCAGGTCTGCTCGAAGGCATCGAGGCTGAAAAAGATCGGGATCCAGCCGTCGCAGATCTCGGCCGCGAGCTCGACCGACTTGCGGCCGATGGCGCCGACGAAGACCGGGATCCGGTTGCGCAGCGGGTGGAAGTTGAGCTTCAGCGGCTTGCCCTCGCCGCCCGGGAGCGGCAGCCTGTAGTGCTCGCCCTGGTGGTCGACCGGGCCCTCGCGGGCGATGATCTCGCGCACGACTTCGATGTACTCGCGGGTGCGGCCCCAGGGCTTCGCGTAGGGGACCCCGTACCAGCCTTCGGAGACCTGCGGACCGGACGGGCCGAAGCCGAAGAGGAAGCGGCCGCCGGAGAGTTTGTCGATCGTGGCGCCGGCCATCGCGGCGGCGGCCGGCGGGCGTGCTGGCACCTGCAGGATCGCGGCGCCGAGGTTGATCGTCTCGGTCTGGGCGGCGAGCCAGGCCAGCACGCTGACGACGTCGGAGCCGTAGGACTCGGCCGCCCAGACCGACTCGTAGCCGTGACCCTCGGCGGCCTTGACGACTTCGAGCGCGTCCTCTCCGGCGGGCCCGATGCCCCAGTAGCCTAGGTTCAGTCCAAGCTTCAGCGCCATCCGGCCCGCACCCTATTGAATACCGCTGTGGGAAACGGCCACCCATCCCCCGAGCAAGGGCTGACCAGCGCCAAGGCAGCGGCCCGGCTGCGCAAGCTCGGACCGCCTCCGGAGACTTCCTCGCGCTCGACCTCGAGCATCGTCGCCGGCAACGTCTTCACGCTCTTCAACGCGATCATCGGCGTCTTCTTCGTCCTCGACCTGGCCCTGGGCCTCTACGCGGACTCGATCTTCGGCCTGATCGCGGTGATCAACTCCTACATCGGCATCCGCCAGGAGCTGAAGGCGAAGACGGCCCTCGACGAGCTCGCGGTCCTGGTCGCGCCGCACGCCAGGGTGGTCCGCGACGGCTCCGTGGTCGAGCTCCTGGCGACCGAGGTGGTGCCCGGCGACGTCGTCGCGGTCGGGCCCGGCGACCAGCTGATCGCCGACGGCGAGGCGATCGCGACCCGAGGCATGACCCTCGACGAGTCGATGCTGACCGGCGAGGCCGACGGGATCCAGAAGGGCGTCGGCGACAGGGTGCTCTCCGGCTCCTTCTGCGTCTCCGGCTCTGGCCACTACTTCGTCGACGCGGTCCGCGAGGAGAGCTACGCCGGCCGCCTCGCCGGTGAGGCGCGGGCCTTCCGCCACCCACCCTCGCCGCTGCAGGAGGAGGTCAACAGCGTGATCGTCGCCTGCATCTACGTGATGGTGCCGCTGGCGGCGATCCTGATCTTCACCCTCAAGGTCCGCAACGTCAGCCTCGACGAAGCCGCGCAGACCGCCACTGCGGGCCTGGTGACGCTGATCCCGGAGGGCCTGGTGCTGCTGATGAGCGTCACCTTCGCGGTCGCCGCCGTGCGATTGGCCCGCCGCGACACCCTGGTCCAGCAGATCAGCGCCAGCGAGAGCCTCGCCGCCGTCGACACGATCTGCATCGACAAGACCGGGACGCTGACCGCCGGCGAGCTGCGGCTGGCCGGGGTCGAGTTCGCCGAGGGTGTCGATCCCGCCGCCGGCGCCGCGGCCCTGGCGCGATTCGCGGCCAGCGCCGGCGACCGCAACCGGACCCTCGAGACGATCGCCGAGCGCTACCCGGGCGAGGCGGCGCGGGTCAGCGCCGAGGTCCCCTTCTCCTCGGAGTGGAAGTGGAGCGGGCTGGCGCTCCCCGACGGCGGCTCGGGCGCCTCCACCTTCGTCCTCGGGGCGCCCGACACCCTCGCCGAGAGCGGCGCCCTGACCCTGCCGCCGGGCCTCGCCCGCAAGCTGGAGGAGGAGACCGAGGCGGGGCGCCGGGTGGTGGCCTTCGGGCAGTCCGGCGAGCCGCTGCCGGCAGACCCGGGCAGCGGCGGGGCGCCGCGCCTGGCGCCGCTGGCGCTGGTCGTGCTCGAGGAGACCCTGCGCTCCGACGCCGCCGAGACGATCGCCACCATGCGCGCACAGCAGGTTGACCTGAAGCTGATCTCCGGCGACGCCCGCGCCACCGTCACCGCGGTCGCCTACGCGGTCGGGGTGCCGCGCGAGGCAGGGGTGGTTGAGGGGCCCGAACTTCCCGAGGACCCGGCCGAACTGGCCGAGGTAGCGCTCGCCAACACGATCTTCTGCCGGATCAAGCCAGAGCAGAAGAAAGCACTGGTCGGCGCCCTGGTCGGCGCCGGGCGCTACGTGGCGATGATCGGCGACGGCGTCAACGACGTGCCGGCGCTGAAGCGGGCGCGAATGGCGGTGGCGATGGGCTCGGGCGCGCAGGTGACCAAGGGGGTCGCCGACGTCGTCCTGCTCAAAGACCAGTTCTCGCGCCTGCCCGAGGCGGTCGGCGAGGGACGGCGGATCGCCCGCAACATCCACCGGCTCGGTCGCCTCTACCTGACCAAGACCGTATACGCGGCGGCGCTGATCCTGCTGGTCGCGGTGCCGGGCTTCGCCTTCCCCTTCCTCCCCCGGCACCTGACCCTGGCGGCCCTGCTGACGATCGGCATCCCCTCCTTCGTGCTCGCCCTGGCGCCCTCCGACGGGCCGCTGTACCGGGGCCACCTGCTGAAGTCCCTGGCCGCCTTCGCGGTTCCGGCGGGCCTGGCGACGGCGATCGGCTCGATCCTCTCCTTCTTCCTCGTTGACACCGTCGCCGGCGCCAGCCTCGAGGCCGGTCGCACCGCCGCGACGACCACCCTGATCGTGCTCGGCCTCGCCTTCGTGCTGCTGCTGGAGCGCGGCCCCGGCCGCGAGCACATCGCGATCCAGAGCTACATGCTCGCCCTCGTCGCCGGGCTCGGCGCCCTCTACGCGCTGATCCTCGCCGCCGCGCCGGTGCGCGACTTCTTCCAGATGGAGCTGCTCAACGCGACCCAGTGGTTCCTGGCGATGCTCGCGGCGGCAATCGGCCTCACCCTCGCCAGCGTCCTCTGGCGCCTGCCGCAGATAGAACGGCTGGAAGCGCCGGCCGAGGTCCCGGAAACCCCCTGACGAATGTCCATGCCACTGGCGCCGATTCTCGACTCAGGGCCATGTTGCGAGGGCGGCCCGGTGCCTAGCGTCCGGGCACGGCGACGACCTTGAATCCGGCCCGTCCCTTCCCCGGTGCCGGAAAGTACCCGCTCGACACGGGTCACTACGACGAGGCGTTCGCCCCGACCGGCGTTCCGCGGACTCCCTACGCGGACGTGCTCGACGCGCTCGCGCGGCAAGACCTGGTGGTGCTGCGCGAGCGCGTCCGGTCCAATGCGGCCTCCCTCGGCCTCTCCTTCGGGCCCGGGCAGGCGATGGTCGTCGACCCGGTGCCACGGGTAATCGACAGCGCCGAGTGGAAGCCGCTCGAAGCCGGCCTGCTGCAGCGGGCCAAGGCCCTCAACGCCTTCCTCGCCGACACCTACGGCGGCCAGCGGATCTTCGATGCCGGGGTGGTCCCGCGGCGGTTGCTCGAGACCTCCCTCGGCTATGAGCCTCGCATGCAGGGGCTCCTCGACCCCGCCGTTCCCGCCGCGACCGTGGCCGGCCTCGACCTGGTTCGTGACGAGAGCGGAGAAATGCTGGTCTTGGAGGACAATCTGAGGATGCCTTCCGGCTCCAGCTACTCACTGGCCGTCCGCGAAGCGGTCGAGCCGGCGCTCGGCGCGGCGATCCAACCCGAGGGGCTGGACGACTACGTGCGGACGCTCGGCGCGGCGATCCGCGCTGCGGCGCCGGACGGAGCTTCCGACCCTGCCGCCGCGATCGTCTCCGACGGCCCCGAGAGCGGCGCCTGGTACGAGCACCGCCGGCTCGGTCGCGAACTCGACATCCCGGTGGTCGTGCCCCGACAGCTGGAGGTCAGGAAGGGCCGCCTCTACTGGCGCCAGACCCGCGACCGCCGGCCGCTCGACGTCGTCTACCGACGTCTCGACGAGGACCGCCTGAGCGCTCCCGACGGCAGCCTGACCGGGCTCGGCCAGCTGCTGATGCCGGCGCTCGAGTCGGGTCGGCTGCGCTGCGTCAACGCCTTTGGCACCGGCGTCGCCGACGACAAGCTCGCCCACGCCTATGCCGAGAGCATGATCCGCTTCTATCTCGGCGAGGAGCCGCTGCTGCACTCGGTCCCCAGCTTCGACCTCTCCGACGAGATGGTCCGCAAGGCCGCGATGGAGCGTCTCGACGGCCTGGTGCTGAAGCCGCGCGACGGCTTCGGCGGGCACGGGGTGACGATCATGCAGCGAGCGACCTCCTCCCAGCGCCGGCGAGCGATCGGGCTGCTGCGGCGAGGGCCCGAGCACTTCATCGCCCAGGACACCGTTCAGCTCTCCAGCCACCCGACCGTCTGCGGCGGGCGGCTGCGGCCGCGCCGGGTCGACCTGCGCCCCTTCGTCGTCAGCGCTGCGGCCGAGTCGGCGGCGATGACCGGCGGGCTGACCCGCTACGCGCGCGGCGCCGGCGAAATGGTCGTCAACAGCTCCCGCGGCGGCGACTGCAAGGACACCTGGGTCCTCGAGGCCCGATCCGGCGGCCGGGGATGAAGCACCGCTCGCTCGCCTCGCGCCATGAGCGCCCGCTGATCGGCGTCACGACCTCGGAGGTTCGCGCCGCCGAGCGGATCACCCCGACGCCGGAGGGTGAGCCGCGGGGCCGCGAGATGGCGCTCGGCCTTCCCTACCTGAAGGGCCTCGAGGCGGCGGGGGGCTGCCGCTGGTGATGCCGCCCCTGAGCGAGGACGCGATCGAGCCGCTGCTCGACCGCCTCGACGGCATCTGCCTCTCGGGGGGACCCGATCTGGACCCGCAGAACTACGGGGCCGGCCCGCACCCGGAGCTGGGCCCGACCGAGCCCGACCTCGACCGCTTCGAGCTTGCGGTGGCCCGGCGGGCCGACGCGCGGGAGATGCCGATCCTGGCGATCTGCCGCGGCACCCAGGCGCTCAACGTCGTTCGCGGCGGCGCCCTGCACCAGCACCTGCCCGAGATCTCGGAGGAAATCGCCCACCGCCAGCAGACCCCCGGCGATCAGACCAGCCATGCGGTGCAGATCGACCCGGAGAGCCGGTCGGCGGCGACGATCGAGGGCAACGCGATCGACGTCAACTCCTTCCATCACCAGGCGATCGACCGGCTCGGCGAGGGCCTGGTGGTGAGCGCCCGGGCGCCGGACGGGACGATCGAGGCGGTCGAGGATCCGACCCGGCCGTTTCTGATCGGGGTCCAGTGGCACGCAGAGACCCTCGTCCACCGCAGCTACGAGGCGGCACTCTTCCGCCGCTTCGTCGAAGCCTGCCGCGACGACGGGGCAGAGTTCCGCAGCGCCCGCGCCCGCGAGGTCGCATGAGCGCCAAGGCGCCCAGCACCCTGCCGGCCTGGGCAACCTGGGCCGGCCCGCACGAGATCGGCCCCTACACCGTCGGGATCGAGGAGGAGGTGATGCTGCTCGACCAGCTCACCTGGGCTCTCGCCCACCGCATCGACAGCGTCCTGCCCCGCCTCCCGCACGGCAAGACCGCCAGCTTCACCGCCGAGACCCACGGCTCGGCGCTGGAGATCCAGACCGGAGTCCACGCCCGCATTGGCGAGGCGATCGAGGAGCTGGCCTCGCTGCGGGCCGAGCTCGA
>DATAIY010000056.1:0-9026 GCA_036262475.1 Solirubrobacterales bacterium | reverse complement strand
GACATCTATGAGGGGGGGAGTTGGCAGGCTTGCCACAGCGTGAGAGAGTCCACGCGTCTCGTCCTCTGCCGATTTGCCATCCAAGAGATCATCGACCGCCGCGGCGACCAACTCGTTAAGGGTGGACTCTGGGAGCGGTGCCGCAACGCCGGTCCCGAGCTTGCCGAAGAGAGAGGCCTGGTTCTCACCGCGCAGGTAGGCGTCGGAGTCGGGCGTGTACATCGCGATCTTCCAGAGGGCGAAGATCCGCTGATCCCGTGGGACCCTGGCCGTCAGCGTCAGGAGGTCCGCGACGTTGTGCAGGGCGGCGACGTGGCCCGCCGCTTCCCCGCCCGAGGCTTCGTCGGCGATCTGGGCCTTTCTTTCTCGCGTGGGCGGCGATCTGGTGGACAAAGGCGTCGGAGCCGACCGAACGCCCGAGCGTCGTCTGTTGGGGCTGCTGGTCATCGACATTCTGGGGGCCTTTCGGAGTCGGGAGCTGGAAAACTTCTGCTTCCCGAAGTACCCCCCTCGAGTGAGGTCTAAGGGCCGATGATTGACCCCTCTCGGCGTTTGGGCACAAGCTCGAATCTGTGCCCAAACCCATCCGTATCGTGCCTGATCGATCCGTACGGAGAGCGGGGCGGAAGCCCCGATAGGAGGGTCCTTACCCCGCCTGTGAAGCCAAGAAGCTAGATTTCAATTTGCTGTGCTAGCTTCCAGCGGCCGCCGTGACCCCCTGGGTGCACGGCGTTTTTTCGCAATGAGCCTGACCAAAGAAAGAAAGAGCGAGTTGATCGGCAAGTACGGTCGAGCCGACGGCGACACCGGATCCGCTGAGGTCCAGGTCGCGCTGCTGACCGAACGCATCAACGACCTCACCGGTCACCTGCGCGAGCACAGCAAAGACCATCACTCGCGCCGCGGCCTGCTGATGCTGGTCGGCAAGCGCCGCCGCATGCTTCGCTACCTCGAGAAGACCGACCTCGAGCGCTACCGTGCCCTGGTCGCCGAGCTCGGCCTGCGCCGATGATCGCCGCCGGAGAGCCGGCCCCGGACTTCACCCTGCGCGACCAGGACGGCAAAGAGGTCTCGCTCTCGGACTTCAAGGGTCGCAAGGTCCTCCTGGTCTTCTACCCGATGGACTTCAGCCCGGCCTGCTCGGACCAGCTCTCGATCTACCAGGAGGTCAAGCCGGAGATCGCGGAGAAGGGAGTGGAGATGCTGGGGATCAGCGTCGACCATCCCTACGCCCACAAAGCCTTCCAGGAGAAGCTTGGCGTCGACACGACCCTGCTCGCCGACTTCGAGCCCAAGGGAGCGGTTTCCAAAGCCTACGGCTCCTATCTCGACGGACTCGGCTTCGCCAACCGCACCCTGGTCCTGATCGACGAGGACGGAACCGTCGCCTGGGCCCACGAATCGCCTTCGCTGGGAGAGATCCCCGGCGCCAACCTGATCTTCGACGCGCTCGCCGCTTAGTTCGCCGCAGGCGCGGTCGTGGAGCTGAGCAGCGCCCCGATTCCGCCGCTCGGGCCCGAGGACCATGTCCGCGGTGAGGGCGAGCCGATCGTCGTCTACGCCGACCTCGGCTGCCCTCACTGCGCGGCGGCCTGGCTCGAGATCTCATCCCGGCCCGCGGCCATCGCCTTCCGCCACTTCCCGGTCGCCAGCAAGCACCCTCGCTCGCCCGCCCTGCACGCGGCGGCCGAGGCGGCGGGAATGCAGGGCACCTTCTTCGCGATGGTCGATTCGCTCTACGCCGATCGCGCCCACGTCGACGACCCGCACCTCTGGGAGCGCGTCGAACGCCTCGGGCTCGAGCTCGGGCGCTTCGACGAGGACCGTCGCTCGGCAGCGGTCGCGGCGCGGGTGCGACGCGACTTCGAGTCCGGGATCCGGGCCGGCGTCACCGGCACGCCGGCGGTGTTCGACCTGCAGTGCCGCGGCGACGCTTAACACCGTCTCGGGGCCGGCCTGTACTCTCTCCCGTGAAAGAGAACGAGAGTTCTGAAAGCAGATGGCCGCCAACCGGGCGGCCGGAGGTAGGGCAACTACATGAGCATGTTTAACGTGAGCCGAGTCTCGGTGGATGTCGGCGACAGCCAGATTTCCTTCGAGACGGGCAAACTCGCGAAGCAGGCGGGTGGCGCGGTCGTGGTTCAGGCCGGCGACACGATGGTGCTCTGCACCGCAACCGTCGGCAACCTTCGCGACGTGGACTTCCTTCCCCTCACCGTTGACGTCGAGGAGCGGATGTACGCCGCGGGCAAAATCCCCGGCTCGTTCTTCCGTCGCGAGGGCAAATCCGGCGAGAAGGCGACGCTAACCGCACGCATGATCGACCGGCCGATCCGCCCGCTGTTCCCCAAGGGCTGGCACTACGAGACCCAGCTGGTCGCGATGCCGCTGTCGGTGGACCACGAGCATCCCTACGACATCCTCGCGATGAACGGCGCCTCCGCGGCGCTGGCGATCTCCCCGGTCCCCGTCGCCGCCCACGTCGGCGCGGTTCGGATCGGCAAGCTCGAGGGCGACTTCATCGTCAACCCCGACGAGGAGACCCACGACGAACTGGATCTGGACCTGATCGTCGCCGGCACCGACGAGGCGATTCTGATGGTCGAGGCCGGCGCCGAGGGCGTCACCGAGGCCGAGATCCTCGACGCGCTCGACATCGCCCACGGCGAGATCAAGAAGCTCTGCGCGGCGATGGAGGAACTGCAGCAGAAGGCCGGCAAAGAGAAGATCCAGGTCGAGGCCCCGCAGATCGACGAGTCGCTGCTGGAGGAGATCCGATCCTCCTACGGCACCAAGATCGACGCGGCGACCTCGATCAAGGAGAAGCTCGCCCACCAGGATGCCGCCGACGCCGTCAAGGCCGAGGTTGTCGAGGCGCTGGCCCCGGCGAACGCCGACGGCGAGGTCGACGAGGATCGCAAGGCCGAGGTCAAGACCGCCTACTCCGCGGTCGAGAAGGCGATCATCCGCAAGCGGATCGCGGTCGACAAGAAGCGGCCCGACGGTCGCGCCCAGGACGAGATCCGGCCGATCGAGTGCGAGGTCGACATCTCCCCGCGCGTCCACGGCTCCGCTCTGTTCACCCGCGGCGAGACGCAGATCCTCTCCAACGTCGCCCTCGGGACGACGCGGATGGACATGCGCCTCGACACGCTCGGGCTGCAGACCACCAAGCGGTTCTTCCACCACTACAACTTCCCGCCCTTCTCGGTCGGGGAGGCCGGCTTCATGCGCGGCCCGAAGCGTCGTGACATCGGTCACGGCGCCCTCGCCGAGCGGGCACTGGCGGCAACCATCCCGGATGAAGAGGCGTTCCCCTACGTGATCCGCGCCGTCTCCGAGACACTTGAGTCCAACGGCTCTTCCTCGATGGGCTCCGTCTGCGCCTCCTCGATGGCCCTGCAGGCCGCGGGAGTCCCGGTCAGCGCTGCGGTCGCCGGAGTGGCGATGGGCCTGATCAAGGAGGGCGATGACTACATCGTCCTCACCGACATTGCCGGCGTCGAGGATCACCTCGGCGACATGGACTTCAAGGTCGCCGGCACCAAGGACGGGATCACCGCCCTGCAGATGGACATCAAGATCACCGGCGTCACCTTCGAGATCCTCGAGGACGCGCTGGAGCAGGCCCTCAAGGGCCGCCAGTTCATCCTCGGCAAGATGGCCGAGGCAATCGACGGACCGCGGGAGAAGCTCTCCCAGCATGCGCCGGCGATCGAGGCGATCAAGATCGACCCCGAGAAGATCGGCGCCGTGATCGGCAAAGGCGGGGAAACCATCCGCGCCCTCTGCGAGGAGTTCGAGGCGGAGATCGACGTCGACGACGACGGCACGGTGCGGATCTACGCGCCGACCGGCGAACTCGTCGAGGCCTGCGTGGCTCGAATCAACTCGATGACGAAGGAGGCTGAGATCGGCGATCGCTACAACTCCGCCAAGGTCGTCAAGACGACCACGTTCGGAGCCTTCGTCGAGCTGGTCAAAGGCACCGACGGCCTGTTGCACATCTCCAACGTCAAACCGGGCGAGCGGGTCGACTCCGTCGACGACGTCCTCACGGCCGGTGAGGAGATCGACGTCACCGTGGTCGAGGTCGACAAGGAGCGCGGCCGGATCGGCCTGCGCCTCTCCGACGATCCCTCGGTCGCGGGCAAATCGCCGGAGGAACTGGCCTCGGTCGGCTCCGGCGACGGCGGCAGGCGCAACGGCGGCGACCGCGGCGGCAGCCGTGGCGGTCGCGACCGCGGTCCGCGCCGCGAGCGCACGCCTCGCAGCTAGCCGTTGAGCGCGCACCGACTAACCGCATTGGGCTCGGGCGTCCGGGTCGTGACCGAAGAGGTTCCCTCGGTCCGATCCGTCGCGCTCGGGCTCTGGGTACGGACCGGATCGCGCAACGAGACCCCGGCTCAGGCCGGGGTCTCTCATTTCCTCGAGCACCTGCTGTTCAAGGGGACCGCGCGCTACTCCGCGATCGAGATCTCCGAGCGCTTCGACGGGCTCGGCGCCTCGGTCAACGCGGCAACCGGCAAGGAGACGACCCACCTGCACGCCCGCTTCCTCGACGAGCACACCGAGGAGGTCTTCGACCTGCTCTCGGAGATGCTGCTGGCGCCGACCTACCCCGACATCGACTCCGAGCGCCAGGTGGTGCTGGAGGAGATCGCGATGTACGAGGACGAGCCCCAGGACCGGGTTCACGACGTCCTCGCCGAGGCGGTCTTCGGCTCGCACCCGCTGGGACGACGCGTGCTCGGCGAGGCCGAGGTGATCGCCTCGATCCCGATTCCGGAGATCGAGGCCTATCACCACGCCCGCTACTCCGGATCGGAGATCGTCGTCGGCGCCGCCGGCCATCTCGATCACGACCGGATCGTCGCGCTGGCGGAACGGCTTGTGACGCCTCCGGCCGACGGCGGCGGGGTGGCTCCGGAGACGGCCCTGGACGGCCCTGCCCGGCTCTGCTTCCACCAGAAGGAGACCGAGCAGTACCACATCTGCTTCGGAGCGCCGGGTCTGCGCCGCGACGACGAGCGCCGTTATGCGCTTGCCGTCCTCGACTCGATCTTCGGCGGCTCGACCTCCTCGCGCCTCTTCCGCGAGGTGCGGGAGAAGCGCGGGCTCGCCTACTCGGTCGGGTCCTACAACGAGCAGTTCACCGACCAGGGCCTGGTCGCGACCTACGTCGGCACCCGCGAGGACAACGTCGAGGAGGCCTGCTCGATCATCGGCACCGAGTTGGCGCGGCTGCGCTCCGAGCCGGTCTCGGGCGAGGAGCTGGCGCGGGCGAGGGAGAGCGTCAAGGGCCGTCTGGTCCTCTCCTCGGAGTCGACCGCGGCGCGGATGACCCGGATCTCCCGGGCGACCCTCTTCGACCTGCCGGTCGAAAGCCTCGACGAAATGTTGGCCCGGGTCGACGCGATCGAGGTCGATGACCTGACCGAGCTGGCGGCTGAGCTCTATGACGGCGAGCGGCTCTCCGCCGCCTGCGTCGGCGCTGACGCGGACCGCTTCCGCGAGGCGCTGGCGCCGGTTAGCGAGAGCTTGGTAGCGGCGTGATCGGGGTTGCTGTCTCCGGCGCCGCCGGGCGCATGGGCCAGGCGGTCTGCGAAGCGGTCGAAGTGGCCGAGGACCTCGAGTTGATCGGCAAGGCCGATCCGGCGCTCGGGGTTGCTCTCTCCGATCTGCTCGGGGACGCCGACGTGGTCGTCGACTTCTCCGTCCCGGACACCGCCCTTGGCAACCTGCGCGCCTGCCTGGATGCCGGCGTCCACGCGGTCGTCGGCACCACCGGCTTCGATCTCGACGCCGCCCGCGAGGCCGCGGCCAATTCGGCGGGCGCCAACTGCTTCGTCGCCCCCAACTTCGCGATCGGCGCGGTGCTGCTGATGATGGTCGCCCAGACCATCGCCCCGCACATGCCGGAGTGCGAGGTGATCGAGCTGCACCACGATCGCAAGCTCGACGCTCCCTCGGGAACCGCGAAGCGGACCCAGGAGCTGATCGACGCCGCCGGGGGCAACGTCCACCAGCCGATCCACTCGGTCAGGCTGCCCGGGCTCGTCGCCCACCAGGAAGTGATCTTCGGCGGCGAAGGCCAGACGCTCTCGCTGCGTCACGACTCGATCGACCGGCGCTCCTTCATGCCGGGCGTCCTGCTGGCGGTGCGCAAGGTCGCCGAGCTGCCGGACCGTTTCACCGTCGGCCTCGAGAAGCTCCTCTAGGGCCGCGGGACTGAGTACCCTGGAAACGATGAAGCAGATTCGCGGAGTGCTGACGGCGATGGCCACTCCGTTCGACGAGAACGGGGGCGTCGAGGTCGACGCCGGGCGGCGTCTTGCCGTTCACCTGCTCGAGCATGGATCCCACGGCCTGGTCGTAGGCGGGACGACGGGCGAGTGCCCGACCCTCACCGACGAGGAGACGATTGAGTTGCTGCGGGCGGTCCGAGCCGAGGTCGGCGAGGACGCTCTGCTCGTCTGCGGGACCGGGACCAACGACACGCGC
Organism: Solirubrobacterales bacterium; assembly: GCA_036262475.1. GTDB lineage: Bacteria > Actinomycetota > Thermoleophilia > Solirubrobacterales > 70-9 > VAYN01. The sequence goes on along the minus strand of DATAIY010000056.1, from coordinate 2,522 downwards.
CACTCGCGCGAGCTGACCAAGGCCGCCGCCGAGGCCGGCGCCGACGCTTCGCTCGTCGTCGCTCCCTACTACAACAAGCCCAACCGGGCGGGACTCAAGGCCCACTTCGAATCGGTCGCCGAGGCGGTGCCGGAGCTGCCGATGGTGATGTACAACATCCCCTCGCGGGTGATCATCAACATGGATCCCGAGCTGCTCGCCGAGTTGAGCAAGGTCGACAACATCGTCGCCGTCAAGCAGGCCAACGATGAGGAGCTCGGCCCGATCGAGGGCCTCGCCGTCCTCGCCGGCAACGACAACACCTTCCTCCGGGTCCTCGAATTCGGCGGCGCCGGTGGCATCACCGTCGCCTCCCACGTCGCCGGCGAGCAGATGCGCGAGATGTGGGATGCCGCCCAGAGCGGAGACATCGCCCGGGCGCGAGAGATCGACGCCGAGCTGACCCCGCTGTACCAGGGTCTCTCGGTAACCACCAACCCGATTCCGATCAAGGCCGCGCTGGAGATGCTCGGCCTCGCGTCGGGGCGGGTGCGACTGCCTCTTGTCGCCGCGGACTCGGAGCAGCGGATGGCGGTCAAGGCCGCCCTGGAGGGCCTCGGCCTTCCGGTGGCCCACTAACCAAACTTAGAGATGAGAGAGAGTTGACCAGTGCCAAGTAAGAAACTTCGAGTGCTGCCCTTGGGCGGTCTGGGCGAGATCGGCAAGAACATGACCGTGATCGAGTACGGCGGGCGGATTGTCGTCGTCGACACCGGGCTGATGTTCCCGACCGCGGAGATGCACGGGATCGACCTGGTCCTGCCGGACTTCTCGTATCTGCGCGAGCGCGCCGGGGACATCGAGGCGATCGTCCTCACCCACGGTCACGAGGACCATGTTGGCGCCCTGCCCTACGTGCTGCGCGAGATCGGGCCGCCGCCGGTGATCTACGGAGGCCTGCTGACGATCGGGATGGTGCGTTCCAAGCTCGACGAGCACAAGCTCGCCGATACAGCGCCGCTGCAGGAGCTGCCGGCAGGGGAGAAGGTCCAGTGCGGGCCCTTCCAGATCGAGCTGGTCCATCTCGCCCACTCAATCCCCGACATGCGCGGCGTCCTGCTCACGACCGAGCTGGGGTCGATGCTGATGACCGGCGACTACAAGTTCGACCAGACCCCGGTCGACGGCCGGCCCGCCGACATCCCGCGCCTGGCGGAGATCGGCAAGGAAGGCCTGCTGCTGCTCTGCGGCGACTCGACCAACGCCGACCGGCCAGGGGTCGCACCCTCGGAGTCGAGCGTGGGCCCGGCGTTGCTGCGGCAGTTCTCCCAGTGCGAGGGTCGGATCATCGTCACCTCCTTCGCCTCCAATATCCACCGCGTCCAGCAGGTGATCGACGCCGCCGCGGCACTGGATCGCAAAGTCGCCCTGGTCGGCCGTTCGATGCGCAAGAACTTCAATATCGCCTCCAATCTGGGCATGGCCAAAGCCCCGCAGGGCCTGTTCATCCAGCCCCGCGAGATCGAGGACTTCCCCGACGAGAAGGTCGTGGTCATTTCGACTGGCAGTCAGGGAGAGCCGCTCTCGGCGCTGCGCCGGATGGCCAACAACGACCACCGCGACGTCCAGCTGCACTCCGGCGACACCGTCGTCTTCTCGGCAACGGCGGTGCCGGGCAACGAGCGCGCCGTGAACGAGACGATCGACCGGATCTACGAGCTCGGCGCCACCGTGATCACCGCCCAGGACGCGCCGATCCACGCCTCCGGCCACGGCTGGCAGGAGGAGCTGAAGCTGATGCTGAACCTGACCAAACCGCGCTATGTGATGCCGGTGCACGGCGACCACAAGCGGCTGCACCTGCACTCCGAGCTTGCCAGGGCAGTTGGGGTCGACGCCAAGAACATCTTCCGCGGTCGCAACGGCCTGCCGCTGGAGATCGACGCGGACGGCGCCCGTTTCGGCGAGGACATCCACGCCGGCACGATGTACGTCGACGGCGTCAACATCGGCGACCCCGACGACGCCGCACTGCGCGACCGTCGCGAGATCTCCGCCGACGGGATCTTCATCGTCGTCGTCACGATCTCCTCCGACGACGGCAGCGTCGTCGCCGACCCCGAGGTGATCTTCCGCGGCGTCGCCTTCCTCGAGGAAGCGGACGCCCTGGTGGAAGAGCTGAGCGACCTGGTCGAAGACCAGCTCGAGGACGCCGCCAAGGCCGGCAACCGCGAGCCGCACCTGATCGAGGAAGACCTCCACGACGCGGTCGGCAAGTTCGTCTTCCAGCGCTTGCGCCGGCGGCCAATGATCCTGCCGGTCCTCATCGAGGTCTGAATCCGGGCAAAGAAAAAGCCCGCCGGGATCGTGTCTGGGGAGAATCCCGGCGGGCCAGTGTCTCGTCCATCGGGAAATCTAGGACCGTGTTCTAAAGCGCCTCTAAAAGATTACTCTTAACTTTCTCGGGGGCGGACATCGGGATCCGGGCGCGGAAAAGTGCCCCGCCCGATTTGGACTCCGTCGCCTCGACGCTGCCGCCGCGG
>DATAIY010000055.1:0-2135 GCA_036262475.1 Solirubrobacterales bacterium | reverse complement strand
GACCTATGCGGCTGCCGGGGTTGCCCACGCGTGGCTCGTGAAGCCCGCCGACCGCACCCTCGAGGTGCTGCGGCTTCGCGACGGCGCGTGGACGATCGTCGCCGTGTGGGAGGAAGCGGCCATAGTGCGGGCCGAGCCCTTCGAGGCGATCGAGCTGGACCTGGGGCGGCTCTGGCCCGAGCCACCCACGCCGCCATAGCTGCTGCGAGAGGGCGACCGGACCTCGCGGGGCACACCTCTCCTGAGCGGCCCCGCGAGGCACGTCCCCACATCCGCGAGGTGGCCCGCCTGAGCCTGCCCCGATTTCGTGGACACCGAGTTTATGTTGCCAGCGCATCCCTTCGCCAGTGAGCTTCCGCTTCGTTCGGACTCCGGTTCCCGTTGTGTGAGTGCAGCCGCTCGGCGTTGTACCAGACCTCGATGAACGCAAACAGCTCGGGGTCGGAGTCCGCCGCTTCGCGCCACGCGGCGCCGGCCTCGAACTCGAACTCCACCGTCGAGAAGAAGCTCTCGGACGGGGCGTTGTCCCAGCAGTCGCCGCTGCGACTCATGCTCTGCGCCGCCCCGACGGTCTTGAGCGCGTCGGAGAAGCGCTTGGCCGCGAACTCGGAGCCGCGGTCGGAGTGGAAGATGAGGCCCGGCGACGGGCTCCGCTTGGCGACGGCGCGCCGGAAGGCCTCACGGGAAAGCTCGGCGTTGAGGTCGTCGCCGACGGCCCATCCGACCACCTTCCGCGAGAAGAGGTCGATGACGACGACCAGGTAGATGAACCCGAGCAGCGCTGGCAGGTAGGTCGTGTCGGCCACCCAGACACGGTTGGGCGCCTCGGCGGAGAAGTCGCGCTGCAGGAGGTTGGGGGCGATGGCCTCGTTGTGCTTCGAGTTGGTGGTGTGCACGAAGCGGCGCTTAGGCCGCGCGGCGAGCTGCTGGTTTCGCAACGAGCGGGCGACCCGCTTGCGGCTGGTGTGCAGGCCGCGGCGGGCCAGCTCGGCACGAATCCGCGGCGCACCGTACCGCTTCTTCTTCTCCTGGAAGACCGCAGCCACCTCGACGTCCAGCTTCGCGGTCTCTCGCTCGCGCGGCGACGGGCCCCGCGTACACCACGCGTGGTAGCCCGAACGCGACAGCTCAAGCGCGCGGCACATCAGCGCTGCCGAGTAGTTTGCCTTCTCCGCCTCGATGAGCTGGAAGCTCACGTTCTGCCCCTGGCGAAGAAGGCCGCAGCTTTTTTCAGGAAGTCGCGCTCCATCGAGACGCGCTTGAACTCCCGACGCAGTCTCGTGAGCTCCCCGCGCTCCTCGCTCGTCAGCGGCCCGCCCGGCGCTTGCGCCTCGTCCACCCCGGCCCGCTTCACCCACTCACGGACCGACGTCTCGGTGAGGTCCTGCCCCCTCGCGACCTCCTCGATGCTCTTGCCGCTGCTGCGCACCAACCGGACCACCTCAGCCTTGAACTCCGGCGTGAACGACCGCCTCTTTCGACATGCCATGGACCCAGTCTCCCTCGTATCCGAGGTGTCCACGGAATCGGGGCAGGGTCACCGTGCTCCCGATGCGGCCTGGACAACTGGAACGGCGTACTCACGACTATCGCAGGCACGGTACGACGTCCCTGTTCGCAGCCTTGGAACTTGCGACAGGCAAGGTCATCGGCCAGATCCATCGCCGGCACCGCTCTTTGGAGTTCCGCAAGTTCCTCGACACGGTCGATGCCAACGTCCCTGAAGGGCTCGACGTACACCTGGTCATGGACAACTCCAGCACCCACAAGTCGCCCATGATCCGCGCCTGGTTCGCAAAGCGGCCGCGCTACCACCTGCACTTCACGCCCACCTACGGCTCCTGGCTGAACCAGGTCGAACGCTGGTTCGCTCTTCTCACTCAGCGCCAGATCAAGCGCGGCACGCACCGCAGCGTGCGCGAGTTGGAACGGGCGATCAAGGACTTCATCCTTCACCACAACCAAGACCCCAAGCCCTTCCAGTGGGTCAAGACTGCGGACCAGATCCTCGCCAGCATCGCTCGTTTCGCACAACTCACCACCCGCGATCATGTCGCTACTTAACTTCCGAATCTCTGTTACAGGACACTAGCTCAGCGCGTAGCTCACCGCGCTCGCAAGGCTCAAGCCAGGCA
>DATAIY010000054.1:0-6362 GCA_036262475.1 Solirubrobacterales bacterium | reverse complement strand
TCGTAATCGTGCTTTAGGGTTTTCAGTCGATGGGGGCGCAGATCGACCAACGCTGGATCATCCTTGCCGTCTTCGCGGTGCTCGCCGTCGGCGTCGTCACAGCGGTCCTGATCCTCCGCGGCGGCGGAGGCAGCGCTTCCTCGACGACGAGCACCGCGAAGACGGCCAGCGCCAGCGGGTGCCAGCAGGTCGAAGCGCCAGAACCGAAGCAGGTCAGCCTAAAGGCGCCGAAGCAGACGGTGAAGCCGGGCGAAGAACTGACCGCGGTGGTCCAGACCAGCTGCGGGACCTTCGATATCGCGCTCGACACCAGCCGGGCGCCGAAAACGACCAACTCCTTCGCCTACCTGGCCGAACAGGGCTTCTACGACGACCTCACCTTCCACCGCATCGTCCCCGGCTTCGTGATCCAGGGCGGGGATCCGCTCGGCACCGGCACCGGCGGGCCCGGCTACAAAGTCGTCGAGAAGCCGCCGGCGAACCTTGCGTACACCAAAGGAATCGTGGCAATGGCGAAGAGCTCGGCGGAGCCGCCGGGCACCTCCGGCAGCCAGTTCTATGTCGTCACGGGTGCCGACGCCGGCCTGCCGGCGGAATACGCCCTGCTCGGCAAGGTCAGCAAGGGCTACCCCGTCGTCGCGCGCATCGGCAATCTTGGCACTCCGTCGGAAAAACCCAAACAGACCGTCCTGATCGAAAAGATCACGATCGAACACGGCTAGTGCGGCGGTTAAGCTCAATCCCGTGGCCAAGCTCAAGGTAGGTGGCCAGGCACCGGGGTTCGAGTTGCCCGGGACCGGCGAAAAGACCTACCGCCTCTCCGACTACCGTGGCCGCAAGGTGATCCTCGCCTTCTACCCGGGCGACTTCACGGCGGTCTGCTCGAAGCAGTTTTGCTCCTACCGCGACCGGGGCGACGAGCTCGACGGCCTCGGCGCCGACGTCCTCGGCATCTCGCCGCAGTCGGTCGACTCGCACGAGCGCTTCACCGAGGAGAAGCGCCTCAACGTGCCGCTGCTGGCCGACGAGGACAAGGAGGTGGCACGGGCCTACGGGGTCCTGGCGGGCCCGATCGTGCGGCGAGCGATCTTCGTGATCGACGAGGAGGGGGTCGTCCGCCACCGCAAGGTGACGCTTGCCGGGCTCACCTACGAGTCTGTCGACGACCTCGAGCAGGCCGTGGCGGCACTCGGTTGATGGCGGCTGGCGGCGCGGTGCAGCCCTTCGTCGTCGGCCCGGTGCCGGCGATCCGTGGCGAGGCCACGGGCGAAGGCCCGCCGATCGTCCTTTGCCACGGGATCACCGCGACGCGGCGCTACGTCGTGCACGGCTCGCGGTCGCTGGAGCGTTCCGGGCACCGAGTCCTCAGCTATGACGCCCGCGGCCACGGCGAGTCCGATCCGGCACCGCCCGGAGAGGGTTATGGATACCCGCTGCTTGTCGACGACCTCGAACGGGTCGTCGAGGCCGAGGTGGGGGAGGGTCGGTTCGTGCTGGCCGGGCATTCGATGGGGGCCCACACGGCGGTCGCCTACGCGTTGCGCCGCCCCGAGCGGCTGGCCGGGCTGATCGTGGTCGGCCCCGTCTTCCTCGGAGAGATCGCGCCGCCCTCACTGGAGTACTGGGACGGGCTGGCGGCGGCGCTCGCCGGCGGCGGCGCCGCCGGGTTCGTCGATTACATCGCCGCCAACCAGGGCATCGATCCAGCTTGGCAGGGCATCGATCCAGCTTGGCAGGATTCGGTCCTGCGCTTCACCCGCGAAAGAATCCTCCTCCACCGTCACCCCGAGGCGCTGGTGGAGGCGCTGCGCGAAGTCCCGCGCTCGAGACCGTTCGAGTCGATGGAGGAGCTGGGCGAGCTGGAGATCCCGGCCCTGGTGGTCGCCAGCCAGGACGCCGTCGACCCCGGACATCCCTACGCAGCCGCGCAGACATACGCCGAGTCGCTGCCCCTGGCGCGGCTTGTGAGCGAGGCCGAGGGGGAGTCGCCGCTGGCCTGGCAGGGCGGCAGGCTCTCGCGCGAGATTGCCGCCTTCTGCGCCGAGCCGGCGGTCGCCGGGGTCTGAGCCCGCCTTTAGGCGCGGCCCACTCGCAGGCTTTATCTTCATCACTATGAAATTTCCGACCGAAGCCACGCTGCGCCGGATAATCGCCTTCGTGGCGGCCCTCGGCATTGGTGTTGCCACCTACATCACGATCGCCGATTCCGGTGGTGGGGCTCCGACCTGCCTGGCCGGCGGCGGCGGCTGCGAGACGGTCGCGAACAGCTCCTACTCGCATGTCGCGGGCGTCAACGTGGCTGTGTTCGGGATCGTCGGCTACGTGGCGCTGCTGGCGAGTGCGTTCTTCCTCAACGACCTGGCGCGCTTCGGCGGCTTCGCGGTTGCCCTCGGCGGCTTCGGGTTCAGCGTCTACCTGACCTACCTGGAGATCTTCAAGATCGAAGCGATCTGCCAGTGGTGCGTTGCCAGCGCCGTGCTGATGACGATCCTCTTCCTGCTCAACGCCACCCGCCTGATCGGCTACGCGGGTACCAGCGGTGCCGCTGCGCAGGGGCGGCTTCATACCGAAAACAACTAGGGAGGGCCAAAGTGAGCGACAAGCGGGAGAGAGAGAAACGCAGAGAAGAGCGGTTGAGGGAAGAAACCCAGGTCGACGTCAAAGACCGCCGTACGCGCCTGCTCCAGTTCGGCGCCGGGGCCGTGTTCTTGGTCCTCGCCGTGGTAGTCGTCCTCATCGTCATCAGCTCCTCGGGCAGCAGCGGCGGCGACGCCAGCAACCTCAAGGAAGTGAGCGCGGTGGACAGTCTTGTCACCGGCGTTCCCCAGAGCAAGATGGTGCTCGGCGACCCGAGTGCCAAGGTCGAGCTGATCGAGTTCGGAGACCTTCAGTGCCCGGTCTGCAAAGCCTATTCCGAAGAAATCCTGCCGCAGGTGATCGAAGGCCAGGTCGATCAGGGCCAGGCGAAGATCGAGTTCCGCAACTACACGATCATCGGGGCGCAGTCGCCGCCCGCGGGGGCCGCGGCCCTTGCTGCGGGCGCCCAGGGCCGCGGCTGGAACTACCTCGAGCTCTTCTACCGCAACCAGGGCACGGAGAACTCGGGCTATGCCGACGACGAATTCCTCACCGCGATCGCGAAGGGCGCGGGAGTGAAGAACATCACCAAATGGAATCAAGAACGCAACGGGGCCAAGTTCACCGAAGAAGTCAAGAAGACGACCGCGGAAGCGGTGAAACTCGGCTTCACCGGGACGCCGTCGTTCGCGATCAAGGGCCCGAGCACCAACGGTATGGAACTGCTCGGCACGCTGAGCAGCGCCGGGGAAATCGAAGAAGCGATTAACCAGGCGAGCTGACGCCATCGAAGAGGGCGGCGGGAGCTCACCGATCGGGCCCGCCGCGTCGATTTCCGGCCGGGTTTCCTCATCGAGTTGACATAACCACCATTATCGTGCGTTGGATCGGCGAATCGAGAGGTCCCAACCCTCGCTATCCCCTAACGGACGAAGGCGGAAACGGCCCGTCCGACCTCATGCGCGGTCAGCGGACCGAAACGCAGCGACCAGGAGTTGTCGAGGTTCTGAAGCATCTTGCAGTCGACACCCGCGGCTTTCAGCCCGACTCGGTGCTCTTCGCAGCGTTCGTAGCCGGACACGCCCTGAAACACCGCGTCGAGGCCATATCGCCCGTCGTCGACCGGCCACAGGGTGAGTTTGTCGGCTACGGGTCCGGCGGGGATGTCGATCTCCAAGGCCATTTGCCGGACGTTATTGGCTGAATGAGATGCGAAGCAGTTTCTTGAGGGCGCTGACGGGCCCTCTGGGGATGTCGGCTGACGGTGAGGCTCCTGGATGGCTGCGCGCGATGCGGACTCTCAATGCCTTCGGGCGGATACGGAAGCGGAGCGGCGGCTCGAGGACCAGCGCCTCTCCGTCGACTCCAAGCGGGATCGGTGAATCGCTGTCGACCTCAAGTTTGGGCGCGGTCAACTCGCGCCAGCGCGCCGCTGTCGACTTTGTAACCCCTATAGGCGGGTGAAAGTCGACAACGCCGAGCACCCCCTCATCCAGGCGCGGCCGGGTCCCGGAGCCCAGTGTCGGGCCCAGCAGATAGGCGTTGTTCGAGACCAGAACCAGCGCGGTGCTGGTCTGTTCGGTTCCGTCGGAATCGATCCAGCGCAGCTCGTTGGCTTCACCTTCCGGGCCGAGAGTGTCGGTGAGGGTGTCGAGCAGGGTCCGAAGCTTCGATTCTCGATATTGCTCTTGGCTGACCGCCTCGGCGTAGACCCCGAGCGAGACGTTGTTGACGAAGACGCGTCCGTTCACCTCGCCGAGGTCGACGAGGCGCTCGCCACCGTCGCGGAAGGCGTCGAGGGCGCCGATGACGTCTTCGCGGTCGACGCCGAGATCGAGGGCAAAGTGGTTCCGGGTTCCCGACGGGATGCAGGCGTAGGGCAGGTCGTGCTCGGCCGCGATCGAGGCCACCAGCGCCTGCGAGCCGTCGCCGCCGGCCATCGCCAGGCCGTCGGCTCCCCTCGCGACCGCTTCTCGGACCAGCTGCTGGAGATCGCCGCCGGCTTCCAGCTCGACCGTCTCGATGCCCCGCTTCCTGGCCTCCCCCACCAGCCCAACGCGGGCCGCGCGGCCGTCACCCGACCATGGGTTGACGAAGAGGACCGGGTGGCGCGGGGGCCGCGCCCGCGACAGCGACCGTTCGGGCCGGAACGCGATCCGGGCTGCGGCGAGCCCGCCGAGCAAGGCGACCGCAATCAGTGCCAGCACCCAACCGTTATCACCCGACAGCGTCAGGCCGACCGCAATGCCGATCAGCAGCGCCGCCAACGCCATTCCGACCAGGCGAGGAAGTCCACGGCGCAGCAGGCCCATCCAGGCCGCCGCGAGGGCGCCGAAAATGCCGACGAAGACGACCAGGCCGCGCGGAAAGTCGGAGACGAAGACGTAGGCCGCGGCGCTGAGCGCGATCGCGCCGCCGAGGAGCGCAACGATGGCCGCCAGGCGTCGGCTCATATCATCGCCCGATGGCGGATTGGCTCAGTGAGGCAAAGGCCGTCGACGCCGCCGTCTACGCGGCGATCGCCGATGTCGACACGCCGGCCCTCGATGTGGCAATGCGACGGCTCACCAGCGCCGCCGATCACAGCAGGGTCTGGTTTGGGAGCGCGGCGATCCTGGCGGTCTTCGGTGGATCCAGGGGTCGCCACGCGGCTAAGCGCGGGGTCGTTTCGCTCGGAATTGCCTCTGCGTTCGCGAATCTCGTCGCAAAGCCGCTGACCATGCGCCGCCGGCCCGAGCGCGTCGAGCTCGAGCTGCTCGCCCGCCGCCACGTGCCGATGCCGCGCTCGGGCTCCTTTCCCTCGGGCCACACCGCTTCCGCCTTCGCCTTCGCAACCGGCGCCGGGCAGGCGCTGCCGTCCCTGTCGGCGCCACTGCGAGCTCTGGCCACGTTGGTCGGCTATTCCCGGGTTCACACTGGCGTGCACTATCCCGCAGACGTGCTCGCGGGGGCGTTCATCGGCGTCACCGCGGCGGAGCTCGCCAGCCGGCTGCTCGACGGGCGCTAGCCTGAGCGGCGGGTCGGGCACCGACGTGCGACTTCGCTTCGCGGCTTGGGCAAGGATCGTGTCGGGGCTGAGAATGCCGGCGAGCCCGGCGACCAGTCCACCGGTCACCGCCGCTCGCTGCAGGAACTCCCGGCGCCGCATGGCCTCATCGGGCTCGCGGTCGCTGAGTTCCTCCGCGATCTCGGGATCCCGACCATCATTCGGGTCTGGCCATTCCCGACCGCTGCTCATGCCCTGCCGATCATCAACACGCAGGGGCCCCAGTTGTGAAAATTCAGTAGATAATTCGAGCCGCTGGCTCGAGCCGGTCAACCCGCCAGCACGGCAATGCCCCGGACCAGTGGGCGGACGATCGGCAGCGCCTTCGGGATCTGACCGCGCTCGACGTCGCCCAGCTCGAAGCGCGAGCCGGCGAGCGTCGCCAGGGTGTCACGGTTGCAATGGCAGCCGTCGCCGAGGAAGCGCCAGGGCTTTTCGAGCCGGTCTTGCCACTTGACGAGCGCCGCGTCCTCGGCGCGGACGTGCTCGATGAAGAGCAGCCGCCCGCCCGGCTTCAGCACCCGCGCCAGCTCGGCGACCGCGGCAACCGGATCGGGCACGGTGCAGAGCACCAGGATGGCCACCGCGGTGTCGAAGCTGGCGCTCTCGAAAGGGAGCCGTTCCGCCGGGGCTTCGGCGATCGTCGCCACGCGCTCGGACTCCTCGACCCGCGACCGCAGCCGCTTTGCCATGTGGGGGTCGGGCTCGACTAGGACCAGCTCGCCGACCGCATCGGGAT
>DATAIY010000053.1:0-2676 GCA_036262475.1 Solirubrobacterales bacterium | reverse complement strand
ACCGAGCCCGAAGCCGAGCGCGCCGAGGCGGTCGCCGGCGAGGCGCTGGTCGTCGGACACGGCGACAACGTCTTCGCCACCCCAGCCGACATCGAGGGCGTCGCGCGTGAGATCTCGACCCTGGAGCGGGTGATGGAGATGCTGACCGAGGGCGTCCCCGAGGATACGATCGCGATCATCGACGACTGCGGCGGCACAATGACGGCACCGATTATCGCCGACTTCAAGGGGATCCTCTGCCTCGCCGGAACCGTCCGCACCCACCTCGCGATCCTCTCCCGCGAGTACGGCATCCCCTGCCTGATGGCGACCGAGCTCGATGGGCTGCGCGAGGGCGACAAGGTGCGCCTGGAGAGCTCAAAGACCCCGCGCGACATCACTCCCGAGGGAATGGCGGCAGCGGCGACGAGCAGCGGCGAAGAGCGCGCGACCATCTGGAGGCTCGGCTGATGCCCGCCAAGCACTCATACGCCCAGCTGCTGGAGACCAACCACCTGATTCGCCACGCCAGCGACACCTCGCTGTGGCTGTGCCGCTCGCGCACCGCCCAGGAGTCGAAGCTTTTCCCGGTCCCCGCCTACATGATCCTCAGCTACCTCGAGTGCTACTACCGCTACCCGGACCTGATCCGCCGGATCGACGCGGCGATGCCCGCCGAGGAGATCGGCGACCGCGCCCGCGAAACGACGACGAGCCTGCAGCAGGCCTCGCTCGGCTGGTGCCTGAATAACTTCTTCTTGCTCGGCCGGCAGCTGCTGATCGACATGGGGATGGTGCGCGCGACCGACGGCGTCGACGACATCGTCGACGTGATGGATTTCTGGAAGCGCTTCCAACTCTCCTACCACCGCGCCGACGGCCACATGACCAACGGTGAGATGGGCAACCGCGCCCAGATCCGCAGCGAGCGCACGCTCCAGGTCTTCGACGCCGACGCGATCGCGATGAAGCCGGGCGATCGCCTCCACACCGCGCTCGGCCAGTTCAACGCGACGATCTCCCAGTACGCGTTCCTCGCCAGCGCCGAGTGCCGGTTGCAGATCCACCACGACGGCCCCTACAAGACCGCGGACGGCGAGCTACTGGTGCGCAGCTACCAGTCCCTCGCCGAAGGCGACTTCCCCTGGCTCGACGGCGTCGCCTCCGAGGTCGAGTACCCGAACCTGGTGGTACCGATGTTCCTCCGCGACACCCACGTCTACCTGCTCGACGACTGGGGCTCCTTCGAGACCCAGCCGGCGCTCGACAACGACAACATCATCCGCGTCGGCCTCTACTCCTCCGACTACCTCTCCGGCGGCTTCATCCCGGTGGCGATGGGGTCGGCCGCCGAACTCGCCGACAGGCTCGAAGAGCTGCGCGATCAGTTCCAGGAGGCGACAACGAAACTCTGGCAGGTCTTCGCCGGCTACTCGCGCGAACAGATGCTCGACGCCGGCGCCCTCGTCTACTTCGCCGCCGTCCGCGACCTCGCCAAGATCGCCGGCATCTACGACCACGATGAGTGGTGGTCGATCGACGAGCGCACCCAGCGCTTCAAGGGCTTGATGAACGACGAGTACGGCCGCGACTCGCTGACCGAGCTGATCGCCCTGCTGACGCTCCCCTCCCAGCAGGACAACGACTACGTGATGGGGCGCCACTCCGACGGCGCCCAGCACATGGAGTCGCGGATCCTCTACTCGGTGCTCTGCGACGACGACTTCACCCCCACGATCGGCCCGCCGCGCAAGCGCTGGTCCTCGCTGGCGCCGAAGCAGGGAACCTGGACGACGACGCAGGGGCGGCTGACCCTCGACCAGCTCAACGTCGCCGCGCGGGCCTGCCGTCTGCCGGTCGAGGATCCGAGCCTGCGCTACCTCGACGACGGCTGGATCAAGTGGCACGCCGACGACCCCCGCGCCGCTGAGCTCTACCGGATCACCCAGCGCAGCAGCACCATCGCCGATGCCGGCGCCGGGCTCCGTCAAGCGGACCTCGCCCAGCGCCGAACGCCGTCTTGAGCGAGTACCGGACCCTCCGGGTCGAGCGCCCCCGTCCGGGCGTTGTCCTGGCGACTCTCGACCGTCCCGATCGCCTCAACGCGATCAGCTTCGAGATGTTCGAAGAGTTCCCCAGCCTCTGCGCCGAGGTCGAGGCCGATCGCCAGGCCCGAGTCCTGATCGTGACCGGAGCGGGGCGTGGCTTCAGCGCCGGCCTCGACCTCGACGAGGCAACGACGCTCGGCGACATGGGCACGGTCGAGATGCTCGACGGCCAGGAACGCTGGGTCGCCGGGATCACCGCCTTCAGAAAGCTCTCAAAGCCGGTGATCGCCGCCGTCAACGGGCCCGCCGCCGGCGCCGGTCTGGCGCTGGCGCTGGTCGCCGACCTGAGGATCGCCTCGACCGCGGCGCGCTTTGGCACGGCTTTCGTGCGAATCGGCCTCTCGGGAGGCGACGTCGGAATGTCGTGGATGCTGCCGCGCATCGTCGGCCTCACCAACGCCGCCGAGATGCTGCTGACCGGGGACCTCGTGGACGCCGCTCGCGCCGAGCGAATCGGCCTCGTCAGCGCCGTGGTCGAGCCCGCGGAGCTGCTCGGGGCCGCCTACGTGCGGGCCGAGACGATCGTCGCCAACAGCCCCTTCGGCGTGCGCCTGACCAAGCAGGTCCTCTACAAGAACGTCGACGCGCC
>DATAIY010000052.1:0-1673 GCA_036262475.1 Solirubrobacterales bacterium | reverse complement strand
GCGGGAGGTGTTCCTGCCGCCGCGCCGGCGCCGCCGGGCGTATGCCGACTCGGCTCTCCCGATCGGCGAGGAGCAGACGATCTCCCAACCCTGGATCGTCGCCGCGATCTGCCAGGCGCTGGCGCTGGACGGCTCTGAGCGGGTGCTCGAGGTCGGCACCGGCTCGGGCTACTCGACGCGCGTCCTCTCGCTCCTCGCCGCCGAGGTGGTCAGCATCGAGCGCCACGAGGCGCTCGCAAGCGCCGCTCGCGAGGTCCTCGCCTCGCTCGGCGCCGCCAACGTCGAGCTGCTGGTCGGCGACGGCAGCGGCGGCCTCCCCGGCCGGCCCACCTTTGACGCGATCGCCGTCCACGCCGCCGCCCCGATGGCGCCGCCGGGGCTGGTCGCCCAGCTCGCCGACGGCGGCCGGATGGTGGTCCCGCTTGCCTCCGATTCGATCGACGTCCTCACCGTGCTGCGGCGGCGCGGCGAGGAGATCGAGAGCGAAGCGCTCAGCCCCTGTCGCTTCGTGCCGCTGATCGGCGAGGGGGGCTTCTAGCCGTTCAGCAGCTGGAGGGGGTCGGGTCGTTGCGGTCCGTCTGCGCTTCGTCTTCGCCGCCGCCGCAGTCGATCTGCTTGTCGCGCTGGCCGTCGATCGCGTCGATGAAGTCGTTGCCGCCCTTGCCGATCAGGATGTCGGCGCCGAGGTGGCCCATCAGGCTGTTGTCGCCGTTGTCTCCGATCAGGACGTCGGGGCCGTCGGATCCCTCGAGGCTCTCGTTGTTGGCGAGGACCTGATCGGGCGTCGCGCAGCCGGGCGGACCGCCGGTGCCGCCGAGGGTGACCCGGAGGTTGTCCGTGGAGCGAGCGTAGGAGACGGTGTCTTCGCCCGCGCCGCCGTCATAGGTGTGTCCCTGGCAGGTGAGGACGGAGGAGACGAGCAGGTCGTTGCCGGCGCCGCCCTTCAGGATGTCGGCGCCGGGGTCGGCGTAGAGGACGTCACTGCCGCCATTGCCTTCGAGGGTGTCGTTGCCGTTGTCGGGCCCGTTGTAGTTCTCGCCCGCTTCGAGCACGTCATCGCCGGCGCCGCCGACCAGCGTGTCGCTGCCGGCGTTGCCGTTGATCCGGACGTGGGCGCTCTTGGGGACGCTGGGGTCGACGACGATGTTGTCGGAGCCGTAGCCGCCGGTGACGACGATCAGCCCCAGCGCCGCTTCGCCCGGGCAGGTGACCACGCTGGTGTTGTCGGGCGGGTTGGCGCAGCCGCCGCCGGCGAAGACCGGGACGCTGTCGGAGACCGTCCAGCCACCGGCGCCGAGCGAGATGCGCATCTCGTCGGCGGCCTGGCTTCCCTGGACGACGAGGCTGGATTCGTCGAGTCCCTGGTCGAGGATCACGGAGGCGCCACCGGCGGGCGGGCCGGATTCGGGGCCGCAGGAATATTCGACCGCGAAGCCGTTGCAGGCGTCGCTGCCGGGCCCGCCGAAGGCTTCGCCGCCACCGCCGCCACTTTCGAGGGTGTCGTTGCCGACGCCGCCGTCGAGCCGGTTGGCTTCGCCGTCGCCGACGATCGTGTCGGCCTGCGGAGAGCCGACCACGTCCTCGAAGCCGCTGAGTTCGTCGTGGCCGTCGCCTTTGGCCTCGTCGGCCGCGAGGTTGATCTGGGTGCCGCCACGGGTGGCGCTGGCGTAGGA
>DATAIY010000051.1:0-1857 GCA_036262475.1 Solirubrobacterales bacterium | reverse complement strand
CCGGTCTCGCCCTGGGGTCCCGGTTCGCCCTGCGGGCCCGTTTCCCCCTGGGTCCCCACCGGAAGCTCGCCGGCCTTGAAGGCGCTGGCGAGGAGCGTGCCACCTCTGATCTTTTCCCCGGTCACCGCCCCGTTTTTGATCTGCGCCGACCCGACGCTGTTCCTCGGAAACGCGGTGGCCGCCCAGGCGCCGCCGCCGAGCGCGAGGAAGAGGGCGATCGTCGCGATCACGTTGGCGTAGGTCAGCTTCAGACGCAGCCGATTCTTCATTGGGTCTCCGAGCGACTAGTTGGACGAGAGTTCCAATGTCGACAGAACCGCCTTCGGACTGATCCCCCGCAAGTTCGTGTGCGCCCGGCAGACTGGACTCCGCGTGCCGCGATCCCGGGGGGGTAGAACCGGTCAGTGGACGTTTTGTTCATTGTGTACGGCGGGGATAGTGCCGATTGTGAATCGAATGACCGAAGACGACAAGATTGAGCGGCGCGTCGAGCGCGCCGCCTTCGAAACCGATCGGCAGCTCGTGGTCGGCGACGTCACTCTGCCGCCGGCCGGCTACCAGAGCCGCTTCTCGGACTCGCTCAACCGCCCCGACGTCGAGTTCGTGGCGCTGACCAACGTCGAAATCACCTCGCTCCTCGACGGCAAGGTCAGCGTCCGGCCCTTCGTCGTCCTCTCCAAGAGCCACGTGCGGCTCTCCTACCCCATAACCCGCTGATAGCTCCTGACCGATCTTCTCTTCGGCTCAGGCCCTGGCGGAGCGGGCGCGGTTCCTGCTCGCGTAGGAGGCGAGGTCCACCAGGAAGGCGAGGACGACGATGAACCACTCGAAGCCGTAGACGCGGTCCGAGCTGCTCCACATCACCGCATAGGCCAGCGTCGTCCAGGGCAGCAGGAAGAAGCCGAGGAAGGGGACGAACCAGCTGTCGAAGGCGCGGCTGAGCAGGTCGGAGAAGAGCCAGAGCGCGAACAGCGCCAGGCGCGGCGAGATGAAGGCGAAGAGGACCAGGAGGCAGCCGATGGGGAAGACCGTACCGCCTCGCCTCGGCGGCAATCGTCTACGGTCGGTCGCGGTGTCGGACGATGCGAGCAAGGAGCTGGTTCGCCGTTTCTACCGCGAGGCGATCGACGAGCGCGACTCGAGCGCCTGCGAGCGGCTGCTCAGCGTCGACTTCGTCCACAACGGCGAGCCGCGCGGCCGCGCTGGCCAGCGACAGGCGGTCGACTACTTCCTCGCCGCCTTTCCCGATCTCCGCAACGAGATCGAGTTGATCCTGGCCGAGGATGACCTGGTCGCCGCCCACCAGCGCTGGACCGGCACCCACGAGGGCGAGTTCCTCGGGGTGGAGGCGACGGGCCGCCGGGTCGAGTTCACCTCGACCGCGGTGCTGCGCATCCGCGACGGCCTCATCGCTCGGGCATGGGACGAGATTGACGCCGCCGGGATCCTCCAGCAGCTCGGCAGCTGACCGTCGACCTTCCGGCTAGCCGAGGGTCAGGTTGACCTTGGTCCCGGGCGCGAGCTTCCGGCCGGCTTCGCTCCCTGCCTGACGACCCTGCCGGACCTGGCGCCGATGCCCTTGTGCCGCGTCACCCTGCCGACCCCGCAGTCGCGCACTCTCAGCAGTCTCCTGGCGCCCGTCAGCTGCATGCCGTACACGTGTGGGACCAGGCAGGCGGCGAACCTGAAGTGGTTCGCGGGGTTGAGCGGGCTGGTGCCGGCGATCGCCGTCACGGAGACGTTCGTCACCCCGAACTTCCCCGGGGGGGCGATTGCGGAGATCTCGTCTTGGGAGTTGACCGTATATCCGGCGGCGGGGGTGGGTCTGAAGTAGACGGCGGAGACGTCGGCGAAGTC
>DATAIY010000050.1:0-1557 GCA_036262475.1 Solirubrobacterales bacterium | reverse complement strand
GCCCGACGGCGCCGAGGTCGCCAAGGACGACGGCCCGCGCGCCTCCTCGACGCTGGAGAAGCTCTCCGAACTTCCCGAGACCTTCGGCGGCGGTGGCGTTACCGCCGGCAATTCCTGCCCGCTCAACGACGGCGCCGCCGCGGTGCTGCTGATGAGCGACACCAAGGCGAAGGAGCTGGGGCTGACCCCGCGCGCCCGCATCATCACCGCCGCCACCCACGGCAACGAGCCGGAGCTGATGGGCGTGGCCCCGATCGGCGCGATCAAAAAGGTGCTCGACCGGGCCGGGATGACGATCGAGGACGTCGGCGCGGTCGAGCTGAACGAGGCCTTCGCCGCCCAGGTGATCCCGATCATGGACGAATGCGGCATCACGATCGACAAGCTCAACACACACGGCGGCGCGATCGCCCTCGGCCACCCGTTCGGGATGACCGGCGCCCGCATCATGGGCACTCTGCTCAACGTGATGGAGACCGACGACCACCAGGTCGGCCTCGAGACCATGTGCGTCGCCGGTGGTCAGGGCAAGGCGATGCTCGTGGAGCGCATCTGAGGGCGGCTGGCCGGCGCCTATCGGCGTCCTCAGTCGCTCGCGTGCGGAGCACGCCACACTCCCTGCGTCCTGATCTGCTTGGCCAGACGGCCTCAGACCGAGCGGTTAGTAGGGTGCTCGCCGCGATGACCGACCTCTCGGAGATCAAGCCGGACGACATCCGCGAGTTCGCCAAGGGGAGCTTCCCCGGAGATCTCGGCATCGAGCCACTGGAGATCGAGCGCGAGCGCTCCCGCGGCCGAATCGTCGTCGACCGGCGCCACCTGCACCCCGGGGGCTATGTCCACGGCGGTGTCTGGACGGCGCTGGGCGACACGGTCGCGGCCTGGGTCACCTTTCGGAACATCCCGCCGGAGCACGACTTCACGACCATCGAGTTGAAGCTGAACGTATTTGCCGCCGGGCTGCTCGGCGACGAGATCGTCGCCGAGGCGACGCCGCTTCACAGCGGTCGCAGCACCGTGGTGGTCGAGGTCAGGATCGAGCGGATCCGCGACGGCGAGGCCAGGCTCGCGGCGAACCTGATCGTCACCCAGTTCGTAAAACCGCCGGCGCCGGCCTAGCCGCGGGCGAGGAACTCGTCCGCCAGGACCGCGACGAGCCGCGGCAGCGAGCCGAGGGATCGGGACAGTTCCAGCTGCCGCCGGGCCCCGGTCCTGTCGGCCAGTGTCGCCACGGTCTCCAGCTCCTTGGCGCAGTCGAGCTCCTCGGCGTGGGGTCGGCATTCGACCAGCAGCTCGTCGAGCAGGCCGCGGGCGGGGACACGTTCGCCCAACTCCGGTTCGATCAGCTCCGCGTCCATGCCGTCGCGGGCGGCGAGGAAGCGGTTCTCCGCAAGGACCTCGGCCGGGATTCCCGCGTCGAAGGTCTGGGCACCCTCCTCGACCTCGAGGCGGACGATGCACTGGACCAGGGCCGCCAGCCCGGCGGTGTCGGCGAGGGTCGTCTGCGCATCCATGATCCGCACCTCAACGGTGCCGAAGCGCGGCTGCGGGCGGACG
>DATAIY010000049.1:0-4270 GCA_036262475.1 Solirubrobacterales bacterium | reverse complement strand
AGTGTGGACCGCGTCGGTGCCGTTGGAGAGCAGGACGCAGTCGAAGCCCTCACGGCGCAGCGCGTTGGCATCGCTACCGCCGCCGATCGCCACCCGGGCCGGCTCCAGGCCGGCGCTGCGCAGGCCCGCTTCGGCGATGGCCAGCGCCGGCGATGAGGGCGGCAGCTTGTAGCCGCGGAAGAGCTCTTCGATTCGCACATCGACGTCGCAGCCGTGCTCGCTCGCCCCCCAGGCGCAGGCGTCGGCGATCGCCCCCGCGACCTCGGCGGCGCGCGCCGCGTCAAGGCTGCGCGCCTCGGCGTGAATACCGCAGTGGCCGGGGACGACGTTGCCAGAGGTGCCGCCGGAGATCAGGCCGACGTTGGCGGTGGTCTCCTCGTCCAGCCGCCCCAGCTCCATCCGTGAGATCGCCGCCGCGGCCGCCGCGATCGCGCTGCTTCCATCCTCGGGACGGATCCCGGCGTGGGCCTCGACCCCGACGAAGTCGGCGAGGATCTTCTGCTGGGTCGGGGTGGTGAGGATCACCTCGCCGACCGGCCCGGCGTGGTCGAGGACGAAGCCGCAGCGCGAGCGCAGCGCCGAGGCGTCGAACGCCTTCGCCCCCCGCAGGCCCTGCTCCTCGGCGACGGTCATCACCAGCTCGATCCCGATCGGAGGCGGCTCATTCGCGTGGCGGGCGACCAACTCCATGAAGACCGCGACCGCCGCCTTGTTGTCGGCGCCGAGGATCGTCTCGCCGCGGCTGCGGAAGACGCCGTCGTCGTCGATCACTTCGATCTGCCCCTTGTGCGGGACGGTGTCGACGTGGGCGCAGAACATCACCCACTCCTCGCGCTGCCCCGGCAGCCGCGCCAGCAGGTTTCCCGCCCCCGCTTCGGCCGGGCCGGCGGCATCGTCCTCGCTCACCTCGAGGCCGAGTGCCCGCAGCTCCGCGGCGATCGTGTCGGCCACCTCGCGCTCCTCCCCGGTCGGGCTGCGGATCTCGCAGAGTCGGACGAAGGTCTCGCTGAGTCTTGAGTTCGCCCCCACGACGCAAGGCTAACCGTAGGGACGCCGCGCGGGGGCGCTCAGACCGAGCGGCGGACGCCGATGTCGCTCGACTCGTCGTCCTCGAGTGGCTCCAGCTCGCCACCGTCAGCCGGCCGTTCGCCGGCGTGGGTGGCGGCGGCACCGACGAACTCGCGAAACAGCGGCTCGGGGCGGTTGGGCCGGGAGTTGAACTCGGGGTGGAACTGCGAGGCGACGAAGAAGGGGTGATCCGGCAGCTCAATCATCTCGACCAGGCGCTCGTCGGGCGAGGTGCCGCTGCAAACCAGGCCCTCTTCTTCAAGCCGGCGCCGCAGCTGGTTGTTGACCTCGTAACGATGCCGGTGGCGCTTGTAGATGACCGCCTCGCCGAAGATCTCACGCGCTTTCGTGCCCTCGTGCAGCTTCACCGGGTCGGCGCCGAGTCGCATCGTTCCGCCCATGTCGGAGACCTCCTTCTGCTCCGGCAACAGGTCGACGACCGGGAACGGCGTCTCGGGATCGAACTCGGCCGAGTTGGCGCCCTCCATGCCGACCACGGTGCGGGCGAACTCGACGACGGCGATCTGCATGCCGAGGCATATCCCCAGGTAGGGGATCGAGCGTTCGCGGGCGATTCGGGCGGCCCGGATCTTCCCCTCGATGCCGCGCTCCCCGAAGCCACCGGGAATCAGGATCCCGTCGCAGCCCTTGAGCTGCTCCGGATCGAGGTTCTCGGAGTCGACCAGCTCGACCTTGACCCCCACCCCGTGGTGGAAGCCGCCGTGCTCGAGCGCCTCGATCACCGACTTGTAGGCGTCGGCGAGCTGCACGTACTTGCCGACGACGGCGATCCGGGCCTCGCCGGTGGCGGAGTCGGCGCGGCGGACCATCGCCTCCCACTCGGCCAGATCAGGCGAGGGCGCCTCCATCCCAAAGTGGTCGAGGACGAGGTCGTCGACGCCTTCGGCGCGGAAGCCGAGCGGCACCTTGTAGATGTTGTCGACGTCGTGCGCGGAGATGACGGCGTCGACGGGAAGGCTGGCGAAGAGGGCAATCTTGGCGCGGATCTCACGGTCGAGCCGGCCTTCGGAGCGGCAGACCAGGGCGTGCGGCTGAATCCCGATCCGCCGCAACTCGTTGACCGAGTGCTGGGTCGGCTTCGTCTTCAACTCGCCGGCATGCCCGACGTAGGGCACCAGCGTCAGGTGGACGAACATCGCCCGTTTCGGGCTCAGGTCGGTGTACAGCTGGCGGATCGACTCGAGGAACGGCAGCGACTCGATGTCGCCGACGGTGCCGCCGATCTCGGTGATGACGAAATCGACCGACTGCGACTCGGCGACGATCAGGATCCGCTGCTTGATCTCGTTGGTAATGTGCGGGATCACCTGCACGGTGGCGCCGAGGTAGTCGCCGCGGCGCTCGCGCCGGATCACCGAGTTGTAGACGGCGCCTGCGGTCACGTTCGAGGCGCGCGAGGTGTTGGAGTCCGTGAAGCGCTCGTAGTGCCCGAGGTCGAGGTCGGTCTCCGCCCCATCCTCGGTTACGAACACCTCGCCGTGCTGGAACGGGCTCATCGTCCCCGGATCGACGTTGATGTACGGATCGAACTTCTGCAGCTGGACCCGGAAGCCGCGGGAGACGAGGAGGCGGCCGATCGAAGCGGCGGCGATCCCCTTTCCGAGAGCCGAAACCACCCCGCCGGTGACGAAAATGAACTTCGTGTCGCCTTTGTTAGTCGGACTCATGCTCTGCCGAGCGAGTCTAGCCAGCGCAGTGGCGGAACCGAATCGATCGTCGCCGAAATGGACCGCAACTCGCCGTAAATCGTCAGCGCGAGAACGATCGCGAGGGCGATCAGGCGCCCGTCCCCGCCCAGGATCGTCAGCAGCCAGACCCCGGCGACCGCCCCGATCAGGTTTGAGCCGGTGTCCCCGAGCATCGCCCGCTCGCCCAGCGTCAGCCAGGCGCCGACCAGGACCGGGCCGGCGAAGATCCCCAGAAGTTCGATCGGGGCAAGCGTCCAGGCGCCGAGGCAGAGCCCCGCGCCCAGCAGCGCCAGGCCCTTCTCGGCCCGGCCCGGGCGCAGGTCAAGCAGGTTGAAGAGGTTCGTGGCGAGGATCAGCAAGGCCACGTCGGCGACGTAACCCCAGGACTCCAAGCCGCGGCCGGAGACGACGTAGGCGGCGAGCGCCAGCGCCCCGATCGCCTTGATCGCCCCGGTTGAGAGGCTGCCTTCGCGCAGCGCCCGCCAGTGCCCGCGCCAGCCCCGCGGCGTCGCCGCGGCCGCGCCCTGGCCGAGCGCGTCGTCGAGGAAGCCGAGGAAGGCGATCCCGAGCAGGTAGGGCAACCATCGCCTCAGTTCGGGGTCGAGCAGGTCGAGGTCGGCGCGGTCGTTGAGGAGGGCGAGTGGCGCCAGCGCCACCAGCGCCACCGTCGCCAGCACCGCACCGAGCGGGAAGGCGAGCGAGGCACCGCGGTAGTTCTCCCGCACCAGCCCAGCGTCGCGCAGGCCCCTCGCCCCCGGCGGCACCAGCAGTGCCGCCAGCGCGATCGCCAGCGGGAAGCCGACCCAGTACAGGCCTCAGCCCCCCTGAGTCAGCAGATCCGGCAGCAGCCGGTCGGCGCTGCTCTTGATCCCGAAGCTGCCCTCTGCTCCGAGCATCGCGAAGACCATCGCCAGCTTGCCCGCGGTCAACTCGACGTCGTCCACGCTGGAGAGGGCGTTGCTCTGGAAGAAGGAGACCGAGGACGGTTCGGTGCTCGACGTCTCGACCCCGACCACCGGCGTCCGCCTCGCGGCCATCCCGCCCAGCAGCGCCGATTCGAGCTGGCTCGCGGTGCTGCGCTGCGCCGGTCCCATGTCCTGCGGCTGGTTGCGGACTACGATCACACCGTCGAGCGCGCCGAAGCTGCCGCTGGCGCGGGAGAAGAGGTGCCCGCGGACGACCTCCGGCAGGGTGCCGCCGATCACCAGCTGGCGCCCCAGCCCGGACCCCAGCGCGGTGAGCGCTTCGGGATTCGTCCGCAGGTCGAAGAAGCGGGTCTGCGAGAGGTCGCCGGCGAGGCCGTTGACGTCGACCGGCTCGCGCACGACCCCGACCCCGACCAGCCTCGCCCCGGTCGGACCGAGCGCTTCCTCGACCGCGCCAGAGACTTCGCTGGGGAGGCCGCCGAGGGCGACGATCGCGACCCGCTTGCCCTGCAACCGATCGCGGGTCAAGACCGGGTAGACCCGGTCGGCGAACTCATTCGAGCGCCC
>DATAIY010000048.1:0-3007 GCA_036262475.1 Solirubrobacterales bacterium | reverse complement strand
GCGCCGTGCGCGCGGCAGAGTCTTCATCCTTCGCCGACAGAACGACCGCAAGGCCTTCGAAATTGTGTCCCCCGAGCTCCAAGCAGCAAACGACCAGCCGGTGAAGACTGATTCGCCGCTGACGCCGCCGTGAGCTCGATGACATCTCCAGTGGCGTAGCTTTCCCGAGCAGGACCGGTGGCAGTTGATCCCGGTGCCGGTCACGCTGAGGTTCTACGTTCACCTGATGAACAAGGGCATCGGCAACGCTGACTTCCTGGACGAGGCGGTCAAGGTGGGCAACAAATGGGCAACAGAAGACCCGGTGACAGCCGCAAACGGCGACCTGGCTGTAGTCGCATTACGGCCTTATTGCAGGGAAGACACGGAACAGCCGCAAAGGGCCGCAAACACAGGAGGCAACTGAAAATCGTGGTGTCGTGGGTTCGATTCCCACCCTCGCCATACGCCCTTGACCGCGATCGGCGGGTGCCGACGGCGGGCGAGGGTCCGTTCCACGCGGTGATCAGCAGTGACACGAGCCGTTGCGCGAGGTTGCATTTCATCTTCGCCTTAACAAAGTTGTGAATGCTCTCGGGAGTGGACTGGTCCGTGCTGCACGCCCTCAACGACTTCCTCTTCCGCCACGACGGGGTCGAGGATCCGCTGCTCTTCTACGTCAACGCCTCGGAGGCGCTGTTCATCGCGACGCTGGCGATCGTCTTCCTCGCGGCTCGTGGCCGGCGCCACGCGGGTTGGCGGCGGGCAACGGTCGCCGCGGTGCTGAGCGCGGGGCTGGGGCTGGCGGTCGGCAAGGTGATCTCCGAACTCGTCGACAGGGCGCGGCCGTTCGTCGCCGACGCCCACGGCGTGCACCTGTTCGCCGCTCACGCCGCCGACCCCGGCTTCCCCAGCGACCATGCGACCGCGGCCTTCGCGATCGCCACGGCAATCGTCCTGCGCAAGCGGGGCTGGGGAATCTTCGCCCTGGTCGCGGCCACCATCCTCTCAGTCGGCCGAGTCGCGCTCGGCGTCCACTACCCGAGTGACGTGCTGGCCGGGGCGGCGCTGGGCACGGCGGCGGCCCTCGCCCTCTGGTTCGGCCCCGTGCGCGCCAGGGTCGACGCCCTGGCCGACCTTCTCGGCGGCTACTGGGAGCGGGCGCTCGACTGGGCGGTCAGCCGGGTCGGCATCTCCTCGCGCACCTGATTGGTCGGGCGCCAGATCGCGTCTCCCCCGGCCGGCTCGCAGACGATCGCACCGTCGCCCCCCAGTGCGATCAGCTCCCGCTCGGCTGCCTGGATGTCGGCGTCCTCCAGCTCGGAGGAACGGAGGATCGAGGCGACCTCGGCGGTCGCGAGCCCGCGGGGGAAAGCGGCGACGGCGCCGGCGGCGTCCTCCGGTGGCGGCCGGCGCACGAGCGTGGCGTCGAGGTTCGCCAGGGCGGTGTCGTAGGCCTCGAAGGGCTGGAAGCCGCCGACCTCGAGCCGCTCGCCGTTTGGGTGCTCGAAGATCACCGACGGGGCGGTGTAGCGGACGGGCCCGTCGCTGGTCGAGTGGCGCAGCTGGACGTGGGTGGGGGAGCCCTCGGCCGTGCGGGCGCGGGCGCGGTCGGACTCGTAGGCGGCGATCGTCTCGGGGTCCTCGATCCGCCCGACGATCGCCTCGGCGTCCAGCCCGGGCACCGCCGCGAGCGCCTGGCACAGGTCCTCGTCGTCATCGAGCAGGCCGGTGGTCGTGAACTGCATCAGCTGCAGCGCCCCCAGCGCCGCCTCACCGAGCTCCGGGTCGGCTTCGCGGGCGGCGACGATCGCCCTGCAGGCGCGTGAGGTCGCCGCCAGGCGCGGCTTCACCTCGACCCCGAAGGGCATCCCGAACCGCTCCGGGTACTTTCGCCACGCCGCCGCGATCCGTCCCGGCGTGTATCCGCGCCCCTCGAGGCGCGCGGTGGTCTCGCTGAGGCCGATCAGGACCAGCCGCCACTCGACCTGGTCACCGAAGCGCCAGAGGAGCCGCGCCAGCGCCGGTCGGAAGGAGTAGGCCCAGGGACAGCCCGGGTCGGTGAAGTGCCAGGCGACGATCCGGTCCATGGCGTCAACGCTAGTGAATCGACCACGCCCGCTCGAGCGAGGGGCGCCGCCATACTTCGGCTCGAGATGACCGCGAACCTGCCTGAGTCCGCGCGATCCAAGCTCGGTCAGCTCCTCTCCCGAGAGGAGGCGCTGTTCGCCGAGCGCCACCCGCGCTCCCGACAGCTGTTCGAGCAGGCCGCCGGGTCGCTCCTGGCCGGCGTCCCGATGAGTTGGATGTCGCGCTGGGCGGGCCCGCACCCGATCTACCTCGACCGCGCCGAGGGGGCCGAGATCGTCGACGTCGACGCCAACAACTACGCCGACCTCTGCCTAGGCGACACCGGAGCGATGGCCGGCCACGCGCCGCCGCCGGTCCTGGAAGCGGTGCGAGAGCGCTACGGGGCCGGGGCCATGGCGATGCTGCCGACCGCGGACGCCGCCTGGGTCGCGACTGAGCTGAGCCGCCGCTTTGGGCCGCTGCGCTGGCAGTTCACCCTGACCGCGACCGACGCCAACCGCTTCGCGATCCGGGTCGCCCGCCACCTCACCGGCCGGCCCAAGGTCCTGGTCTTCAACTACTGCTACCACGGCACCGTCGACGAGAGCTTCGCGACTCTGCGAGACGGCGAGGTCCTCGCCCGCGAGGGCAACGTCGGCGCGCCGGTGCCGCTGGCTGAGACGACGAGGGTCGTCGAGTTCAACGATCTCGCCGGCCTCGAGCGAGAGCTCGCCGCCGGCGACGTCGCCTGCGTTCTGGCGGAGCCGGCGCTGACGAACATCGGCATCGTCCTGCCGGAGGCGGGATTCCACGTTGGCCTGCGCGAGCTGACCGCGGCCGCCGGCACCCTGCTGGCGATCGACGAGACCCACACGCTCAGCGCCGGCCCGGGCGGCTGCACCCGCCGCTGGGACCTGCGGCCCGACATGGTCACGCTCGGCAAGGCGATCGCCAGTGG
>DATAIY010000047.1:0-2094 GCA_036262475.1 Solirubrobacterales bacterium | reverse complement strand
GCGCCCTTGGCCTTGTCGGCGATACTGCCTTTGCCGGTGGCGACGGTCTTCAGCTCTTGGGCATCGGCCTTGAGGCTCTCGACGCCGCCGCGATCGTCGGCCGTCTTCTTCGCTTTATCGAAGAGCTTCTTCAGGTTCATTGCTTCCTTCCGGTCGGGGCGCTCGAGCCTATCTCGCCATCATCATGGTCGGATGGAGCTCGATCGGCCGATCAGCAGGCGAAATCTGCTCTCCGGAGCGGCTGCGCTCGGCGCGGCGGCGCTGTTCGATCGAAGCACCATTGCGGCGGCATCGGCCTCTCGCGAGGCAAGGCGTCCCCCAGCCGGCGGGCGCGAGGGTCAGCCCAGAATCGCGATCGTCGGCGCCGGGCTGGCCGGGCTCACCTGCGCTTTCCGTCTGCACCAGCACGGCATCTCCAGCACCGTCTACGAGGCTCGCGACTCCCGCGTCGGCGGTCGCTGCTGGACCGCCCGGGGGTTCGCCGCCAGCCAGACCGCCGAGCACGGGGGTGAGTTCATCGACTCCAGGCACACCCAGATCCGGGCGCTGGCGAGGGAGCTCGGGCTGAGGCTCGACGATGTGCGGGCGATACGCCG
The DNA here is from genome assembly GCA_036262475.1 of Solirubrobacterales bacterium. GTDB lineage: Bacteria > Actinomycetota > Thermoleophilia > Solirubrobacterales > 70-9 > VAYN01. The sequence goes on along the minus strand of DATAIY010000047.1, from coordinate 1,498 downwards.
CCGCTCGCCGCAGCTGCACCCGCGGCTCTTCCTCGACGGGCGGGTGCGCCGGTTCGCCGACGTCTATCGGAACGAACGCCTTCTGACCGGGCGGGCGGACGCCGACGCCGGGCGCATCGGCAACTACCACTGGCTGCGACCCACCAGGGCCGCCCGGGCGCTCGACGAGATGACGGCGGAAGAGTGGCTCGACTCGGCCCTGCACGGGGGCGGGAACCGGCTGCTGCGTCGCGCCACCCGCCAGTACATGGCCGAGGAGTACGGGCTGGACGCCGATCGCCTCAGCGCGATCACGATGTTGACCGCGTTCGGATCCGGCGCCGTCGCCTCCGACGAACGCTTCCACGTCCACGGCGGCAACGACCAGATCCCCACGGGCCTGCTCGAGCGGCTGCCGGCGGGGACCGTGCGGATGGGACATCCGCTCGCCTCCCTGCGCCGCCGGGGCTCCTCCTACGCGCTCGGCTTCGGCGGGCAGCGCGGCGAGGCGAGGGCGGACGTCGTCATCCTCTGCCTGCCGTTTCCGGCGCTGCGAGAGGTCGATCTGGGCTCGGCCGGCCTCGGCCATCGCAAGCGTCGCTGCATCGAGGAGCTGGGCATGGGCACCAACGCCAAGCTTCTGATCCAGTTCCGTGACCGGCTTCGCCACTACGACGAGTTCGACGGCGAATACTACGACGAGCAGCTCGACACCTGGGACAGCTCGCTGGGGGAGAGGGGCAGGCCCGGCCTGCTGACCGTCTACTCGGGCGGGCGCAGCGGCGCCGGCTATCGCGTCGCCAAGCCTCACGCTCGTGCGCCGCGGAAGATCGTCGACTCGACGACAGCGGCGATCTCACGCGCGGTCCCCGGTCTGGCGGCGGGCTACGACGGTCACTCCTGGCTCGACCACTGGGCCTCGGACCCCTGGACCCACGGCTCCTACGCAGCCTTCCTCCCCGGCCAGTTCACCCGCTACTGGGGGTTTGTCGGCCTGCCCGAAGGGCGGATCCACTTCGGCGGCGAGCACACCGCGACCGCCGCTCAGGGCTTTCTTGAGGGCGCCGTTCGCAGCGGAGAGCGTTGCGCGCGGGAAGTCGCGAGCCGCCTCGGTCTGCGCCGGCCGACCGCGGCGGCGACTGCCGCGTAGGACCCTCAGCCGGGCGCGAGCCGGTCCTTGAGCAGCAGCAGCCCGACCAGGGTCATCGCGTCGTGGATCTCGGCGAGAGCGCTGTCGATCTCCTCCAGCGGCAGGCGCACGGTCTCGATCGACTCGTCCTCGCCGCTCTCGCCCGGGGCGTCGCTGAGGCCCGTCGCGTCGAAGATCGTGATCCTCTCGTCGCTGTAGCCGGGAGCTGCGTAGATGACGTGGGACACCGTCCAGTGCTCGGCGGCGAGCCCGATCTCCTCGCTCAGCTCTCGCTTGGCGCACTCGAGCTCGCTCTCGCCCTCGACGTCGAGGGTGCCGGCGGGTATCTCCAGCGAGCGAGCCTCGTCGATCGCCTCCCGCGGCTGCCGC
>DATAIY010000046.1:0-1631 GCA_036262475.1 Solirubrobacterales bacterium | reverse complement strand
GCTGGTGTATGTCAACATCGTCCGCACTCCTGAATCCGACCGTGCCCCAACGGTCAGTGAGGTTGCGATCGAGCCGACCGCATCGAACGTTCTGGAGCAATGATCAGAACCTGTGGATCTGAAATCCCGGGTTGCGGCGCTTGATGGGCGTACCTTCCCGAGGATCCCTGTAAGCCCTCAAGCAAGGCCGGCGCGCCAACGCCGGTCGGGAAGGTACGCCAGTGTTCACGGTAGTTGCTCGGGAGGATTCGCAGAAGTCGACGGCCGTGGTCGGGTCGCTGTTGGATGAGTTGGTCCGCGATGGTGCCCGGCAGATGCTCGCGGCCGCTTTGCAGGCCGAGGTCGCCGCGTATGTCGAGCAGTTCGCCGACGTTCTGGACGAGGACGGGCACCGGCTCGTCGTGCGCAATGGGTACCACCAGCAGCGGGATGTGGCGACCGGCGCTGGAGCGGTCACGGTGACCGCGCCGCGGGTGAACGACAAGCGTGTCGATCAGGAAACCGGCGAGCGGCAGCGGTTCTCGTCGAAGATCCTGCCGGCGTGGTCGCGGAAGTCACCGAAGGTCGCGGAGGTGTTGCCGTTGCTGTATCTGCACGGGTTGTCCTCGTTGGACTTCGCGCCAGCGTTGGAGCAGTTCCTCGGCTCCGGGTCGGGGTTGTCCGCGGCGACGGTGACCCGGCTGACAACACAGTGGCAGGAGGAGGCGAAGGCCTTCGAGAAGCGCGACCTGTCCAAGATCGATTTCGTCTATCTCTGGGTTGACGGGATCCACCTGAAGGTCCGGCTCGAGCAGGAGAAGCTGTGCCTGCTGGTGATGATCGGTGTCCGGGCGGACGGCCGGAAGGAGCTCGTCGCGTTGACCGACGGGTACCGGGAGTCGACCGAGTCCTGGGCGGGGCTGCTGCGGGACGCCAAGCGGCGTGGGATGCGGGCCCCGGTGTTGGCGATGGGCGATGGGGCGCTCGGCTTCTGGGCGGCGTTGCGGGACGTGTTCCCGACCACCCGGGAGCAGCGGTGTTGGTTCCACAAGTCCGCGAATGTGCTTGCTGCGCTGCCGAAGTCGGCTCACCCGGGGGCCATCAAGGCGATGCAGGAGATCTACAACGCGGAGGACATCGACCATGCCAGGGTCGCGGTGAAGGCGTTCAAGATCGACTACGGCACCAAGTTCCCGAAGGCCGTGGAGAAGATCACCGACGATCTCGACGTGCTGCTCGAGTTCTACAACTACCCGGCCGAGCACTGGGTGCATCTGCGGACGACAAACCCCATCGAGTCGACCTTCGCGACCGTCCGGCTGCGGACCAAGGTCACCAAAGGCCCCGGCTCCCGGGTGGCCGGGCTGGCGATGGCGTTCAAGCTCATCGAAGCAGCTCAGGACCGGTGGAGGGCCGTCAACGCACCTCACCTCGTCGCGCTCGTCCGGGCTGGTGCCACGTTCCACAAGGGCAAACTCGTCGAACGACCCACCGATCAGGAGGCCGAGATCATGATCGCCTAAAAGATCTTGATCCACAGGTATTGACTATTTCTCCAAGCTCGCGAGGAGCTTCGAGACCCGCTTTATTCGTACCGAGGCGCCGTGGCGGAGCTCGCGCAGAAACTGGAGGCTACCCCCTTTGGTTCAGAT
>DATAIY010000045.1:0-1669 GCA_036262475.1 Solirubrobacterales bacterium | reverse complement strand
TTTACGACCGCCGTGGCGCGCGTTCTGGCCCGCGGCGAGGAGGTCGACTGCAACTGCTTCGGCTCGCTCGGCCCGAGCCTGATCACCGGCTGGACCCTGTCGCGTAACGGAGCCCTGCTGGTGCTTGCCGCCGTCGTCGCGACCGTGGGATGGAGCGACCCCGGACCAGGCGCGCTGACCTGGGTCGGGGGCCTCGACGCGACCGCGGCGATCGGCATCCTCGCCGGGCTGGCGCTGCTGGCGGCGGCCGTCAACTTCGCCTTCTGCTGGCAGCTGATGAGGCAGAACGGGCGCCTGGTCGCCGAGCTGAGCGCCCTCGGCGTCACGCCCGGCGCCGCCGCTCCGGCGACTCGGCCGCCGGCGGTGGGGCTGGGCGAGCTGATGCCCGCGTTCGAGCTCCCGGACCTTGCAGGCCGCCCGGTCGAACTCGACGACCTGCTCGACGGTGGCCGCGGCCTGCTGCTCTTCTTCAGCGACCCCGGCTGCAGCGCCTGCGATCCCCTGCTGCCCGAGATCGGCCGCCGCCAGCGCGACCCGGAGGCCGACCCGCGGCCGGTCGTGATCAGCCTCGGCGACGCCGATGCCAACCGGCCCAAGGCCGCCGAGCACGGCCTCGACCTGGTGCTGCTGCAGGAGGACTTCGAGCTGGCGCGATTGGTCGGGGTCAGCGGAATGCCGGGCGCGGTGGTCTTGGACCGCGAAGGCAGGCTGGCGAGCGAGTCGGCGCTCGGGACCGAGCAGGTCTCGAATCTGCTCGACGACACCGCCGCGCCGCTGCAGCTGACGAAGGTCGGGGCGAGGGCCTGATGGCCGACCGCGGAGCCCAGCGGATCAAGCAGCTGCTGGAAACGCCCAGCGCGGCCTTCGCCACCCCGATCTACGCAATCCAGGCCGACTTCCTCGCCTCCGATCCACAGGAAGGCACCGTCCGTAACTCGACCTTCGCCAACATCGAAGCGTTGCGCAACGCCTTCGGTCGACTGGCCCGGCAGATCACTGCGGTCGACACCTCCAGCGCCGGCCCCAAGAACGAAGCGCTGGCGGCGCTGAAGCGCTTGGACACCGGGTTGGAAAACCTCTCGAGCGGGCTCGAACAGGCCACCGGCGACGGGGCAAAGGTCGCCTTCGAAAATGCCGACCGTCGCCTGCAGCGGGCGAGCAACGACCTGACCCGCGCCGGCGAAAGGATCGCCTGATGCACTGGTTCGACCGCATGTCCGAGCAGTTGTCCGCGGCACCCGAGGCCCGCACCACCCGCCGCGTCGTCCTCAAGGGTGCCGCGCTGGCCACCGTTGCAGTGCCGTTGCTGCCCGAGGGTCTGGCTCAGGCCGGGACTTATGCCGGGACCTACGCGACCAACAGGTTCGCCGCCCGTAGGGCGGAATCCGACTGTCTCGGCTGCTTCTCGCGGGCGACGAAAAAGCGCCAGGAAACGCTCGACGGTTGTCCGCCACCTCCCGCCAAACATCCCGGCGGACTGAGCAGGCCCCTGAACATCCTCGGCAAGCCCAAAACGAAGAAGAAAAAGGCGGTCAAACCGCCGGAAGCCGCGAAGACGATTTCCTGCCAGACCAAACGCTTCTTCAAATCGTATGCCGAACTCGAACGGTGTCGGACGGAAACGTGCCGGCCCGAATCGCCGCCCCCGTCACCGCCGCCGGGCAATGGC
>DATAIY010000044.1:0-1966 GCA_036262475.1 Solirubrobacterales bacterium | reverse complement strand
GGCGACGGCGATGGAGCCGCCGATCACCGCCGACGGATATCCAGCTTTCTCCATGCCCGCCAAACCTTCGACCCACCAGCGGTCGGCGCCATCGAGATCCCCGCGCGTGGAGTACGCGAGTGCCAGAAGCGACGCCGCTGCTCCGCGACCCAAATCGTCGTCGCCACCGACCAGGTCGAGCGACCGCTGGGCATGTGCGATGGTGCCGGCGACGTCACCAACAATCCGCGCTTGGACCGCGCGATACATGGCGATCGCGCTAGGGAGGCGGCGAAATTGCTCTTCGTCGATGACGACCAGCCCCGCCGATGCGGCATCGGGTTCGTCCCGCGCGTCTCCCGGCATCTCTAGCCACCGCTCGACGCTTTGGAGGAGCTCCTCGACTCCTTCGAGCTCCGCGCTCGCGATCAGTATCGCGATATATCCAGCCGCCAGCACGGGCCTGACATTGAACAGCTCGTTGGGCAGCGCCTTGAACCAGGCGCGCAGGGCGGTATCACGGAATGCCTTACGCATCTCCGGGATTGCGACCTCGATGAGGTCGGCCGCTCGCCCAAAGTCCTCGCCCGCCATCGCGTGGCGGATGGCCTCCGACCGTTCGCCGTGCTGCTCATACCACTCGCTTGCCCGCCCATGGAGCCTCGACACCTCGTCTCGACGCTCGTCCATGAGGATCGCCCGCAGCACCTCGCCGAACAGGTGGTGGTAGCGATACCAGCGCCGGCGGTCATCGAGCGGGACGACGAACATGTTTCCCCGATCGAGAGACTCCAGGGTGGCTCGACCCCCGCCCTCGCCGGTGACGGCGTCGCATAGTGCGCCGCTCATGCGGTTCAGGATCGAGGTCTTGAGCAGGAATCTCCGCAGCTGTTCCGGCTGCCGAAGCAGGACCTCTTCCACCAGGTAATCGACGATGTAGCGATCATCCCCAGCGAATCCGCCGACGAAGCCGGCGATGTCGTCTCGTCCCTGCATCGAAAGTGCTGCCAGCTGGAGTGCGGCAATCCAGCCTTCCGTGCGCCCCTCCAGCGTCGCGATGTCCTGCGCGGCCAGACCTAATCCCATTGCCTGGTTGAGGTACGTGGCCACCTCGTCCGGTGTGAAGCGCAGGTCGCCCGCCCGGATCTCGACGAGTTCGCCCTGTGCCCGCAGGCGCGCCAGCGGCAGCGCCGGATCGGCGCGGGTCGTGATCAACACGTGGATCTGTGGGGGCAAGTGTTCCAAAAGGAACGCCATCCCGGCATGGATCTTGGACGCCTCGATCGCGTGGTAGTCGTCGAGCACCAGCACGACGTCCCGCGGCACCGTGCTGAGCTCATTGAGCAGCGCGGTCAGGACCCCTTCGATCGGCGCCTGGTCCGAGCCAAGAAGCATGCGCGACCCTTCGCCCACCCCGGGCGCCGCCGTTTGCAGCGCGGCGATAACGTAGGTCCAGAAGGAGGCGGGATCGTTGTCGCCCGCGTCGAGCGAGAGCCAGGTCGCGGACCGCTGATCGGCCGAAGCAGCGAGCCACTCCGCCAGCAGCGTCGTTTTGCCGAAGCCGGCCGGCGCCGAGATGAGCGTCAGCTTCGACTGCGCGCCTCGATCCAGCTGCTCGCTCAGTCGCGACCGCGGCACGACGCCGTGCCGCCGCCTGGGAACGAAGAGCTTGGTCTCAAGAAGCGGGCCTACGCGACGCACAGTCTGTCCTGCATCGGGCGATCATGGCACCTAGCGCATGCGGGTTAGGCGCAAGTCCGTCCGACGGTTCCGGGGCAGGCGCGGTGCATTTCGATGTGAAGCGCGCGCTCCGCATCGCGGCCCAGATGCTCAGCACCTTCGACAATCTCGATACTTGGCCACGTCCGATAGGATCGGCGTTGACCAGTTCACTCGGGCTCGAGGCTCGGCACGACGAGCCGACCGGCAGCTCGTCCGGCATAGATCAGCTGCTCGGTCGTGAGACTAGATGTAGTTCCCGGGGATG
>DATAIY010000043.1:0-9599 GCA_036262475.1 Solirubrobacterales bacterium | reverse complement strand
GGATGCCGGCGTTGCTCATCAGCACGTCGACCCGGCCGAAGCGCTCGATCGCGCCGTCGGCCATCGCCTGGACGGCGCCGGCGTCGGAGACGTCGGTCGGGATCGCGATCGCCTTGCCGCCCGCCTGCTCGATCGCCTCGGCGGTCGCCCGCGCCGGCTCCCCATTGACGTCGACGACGACGACCTTCGCCCCTTCCTTCGCGAACAGTTCAGCCGACGCGCGGCCGATCCCCGAGCCCGCGCCGGTGACCAGCGCCACCTTTCCCTCCAGCTTTCCCGTTGCCATCGCGTTCCTTTCGTCGTGGTTTCAGCCGACTCGCTGGCGGCCGGGGAGCCGGTCGGTCGCGAGCATGTCCCGGAGGACCTTCTTGTCGAACTTGCCCACGCTCGTCTTCGGGATCTCCTCGAGGTAGGCGAAATCGTCCGGCAGCCACCATTTGGCCACCCTGGGCGCGATGAACTCACGCAGCTCCTCGGGGCTGACCTCCTCGGCGACGACGCAGGCAAGCGGCCGCTCGCTCCAGCGCTCGTGAGGGAGGGCGATCACCGCCGCCTCGACGACCGCCGGGTGCGCCATCAGCGCCGACTCGAGGTCGACCGAAGAGATCCACTCCCCTCCCGACTTGATCACGTCCTTGGCGCGGTCGGTGATCCGCAGCCAGCCCTCGGCGTCGAGGGTGCCGACGTCGCCGGTCCGCAGCCAGCCGTCGTGCATCGCCGCCGCGCTCGCCTCGGGGTTCTCGAAGTACTCGGCGACGACCGTTGGACCGCGGATCTCGATCTCGCCGGTGGCGACGCCGTCGCTCGGCATCACCTCGCCGTCGGCGTCGACGATCCGCACCTCATAGAAGGGAGTGAGGCGGCCGGCGTGCTCGCGACGGGCCCAGCGTTCCTCCTCCTCGGCTTCGGGCGGATCGTGTGCCAGCGCCGCGCCGGGGAGCGTCTCGGTCATCCCCCAGCCCTGGACGACCTTGACCCCGTGTCGCTCCTCGAAGTCGCGCATCAGCCCGGGCGGGACCTGGGTACCGCCGCAGATCGCCAGCTCGAGGCTGCTGAGGTCGGCGCCGGCCTCTGCCGCATATCGCAGCATGTCCATCCAGATCGTCGGCACGCCGCAGGTCGCGGTCACCCGCTCCTCCCCGATCAGCCGGGCGAGCTGCTCGGACTGGAGGAACCGCCCCGGCATGACCAGGTCGGCGCCGACCGCCCCGGCCAGGTAGCCGAGGTTCCAGCCCATCGCGTGGAACATCGGCACGACGGCGAGGATCCGGTCGCGCTCGGACATCCGGTAGGCGTCGTGGCCGGCCATTACCAGCATGTGCAGGCACAGCGCCCGGTGCGAGTAGAGGACGCCCTTCGGGTTGCCGGTCGTGCCCGACGTGTAACAGAGGGCGGCGGCCGAGCGCTCGTCCAGCTCGGGCCACTCGAAGCCCGGCTCCTGCTCGGCCAGCAGCTCCTCGTAGTGCAGCGGGTCCCCGGGTAGGGCGCCGGGGTCGCCGTCGCCGATCACGACGAAGCGCTCGACCGTCTCCCCCAAGTAGGGCAGGACCTTCTCCATCTCGCCGACCAGCGAGTCGTCGACGAGAACGACGCGATCGCCGGCGTGGTTCATCGTGTAGGCGATCTGCTCAGCCGAGAGCCGCGGGTTGAGCGTGTGCAGGACGGCGCCGCCGCAGGGGACCGCGTAGTAGGCCTCGAGGTGCTCCTGCGAGTTCCAGGCGAAGGTGCCGACCCGGTCGCCCTGCTTGACGCCGAGCGAGCGCAGGCCCCCCGCGAGCCGGTCGGCCCGCCCGGCGACCTCGGCCAGCGTCGCCCGCTTGCGGTTGCTCTCGCCGTCGAGCAGGGTGACGACCTCGGCGCCGTGGTGGACCGTCCGCGCCCGTCCGAGGACGTGGGTCAGCGTCAGCGGGAAGTCCTGCGTCCCTCCCGGGAGCGCCATGGTCACAACGAGGCGCCACCGTCGGCCGTGATCGTCTGGCCCTGGACCATCGTCAGCTCCGGGTTGGAGAGCATCTCGACCAGCGCCGCGCAATCTTCGACGGTGACGCCGCGGCCCATCGGGTTCGCCTTGGCCGCCGCTTCGAGCCGTTCCTCGTAGGTGTCGGGGAACATCGAGCGAAACGCCGCCGTATCGACCGCGCCCGGAGCGACCGTCATCACCCGGATCCCCCGCGGCGCCACCTCGCGGGCGAGGTAGCGGACGATGTGCTCGCCGAGCGCCTTGGCGGTGCCGAGCGAGCCGTAGTTGGGGATCACGAACCTGGCGCCGCGGCTGGAGACGTAGAAGACGGTGCTTCCCTCTCCCATCACCGGCAGTGCCTCGCGAACGAGGTTGACCAGGGCGAGGCCGTTGACCGAGATCGCTTCGTCGAGCTCCTCCGGGCTCGCCTCCAGCAGCGGCCCCGTGACCGCCTTGGCGGCGCAGTGAACCAGCTGGTCGAGGCGGTCGACCTTGTCGGTGACGGCGCCGATCAGCGTCGCGACGCCCTCGGGCGTGCCGACGTTGGCCTTGACCAGGTGGGCGACCCCGCCGGCGGCCTCGACCGCGGCCACCGCCTCCTCGGCGGCGGCGTCGTTGGAGTGGTAGTTGACAAAGACGTCGGTGCCGCTACGGGCAAAGCGCTCGGCGATCGCTCGGCCGAGTCCACTGGACCCGCCGGTTACGCAGATGGCCATCGGATCAGCCCTTCCCGAGGTCGGCGATTACCTCATCGCCGGCCTCCACTTTGAGGGTCACTCCGAAACGCTCGATCATCGTCCCCGAGCATTCGCGCAGGGTCGTCCACTCCGCGGATTCGGCGCACTTCGCCAGCGCCTCGCGGTCGGCGAAGACCATCTCGGCGATCCGGTAGTGCATCGGCTCATTCCCCTCGAAGCCGTCGGTGGTACGACTGGTCACCAGGCGCTCGAGATGGGGGACGACCTCGGCCTTCGGGCAGTGGGTCGAGGCGTAGTACTCCTCGAAGGCATCGACGTCCTCGGGTTTCGGCGCTGACCAATATGAGTACAGCTTGTACATGGCTTGCTCCTCAGTTGATGAGTCGGGGGAGGTCGACGCCGGAAAGCCCCGCCGGCGGCAGGGCGGGGGCATCGGCGAGTGCCTGAGACGACCTTCCCAAATCGCTTCCGCGGTCGTGCCCGGGCGGCCGCCGCGAGTTGTGGAATCGACGAACGCCGGCCGCCGCCGGGGCGGCTGTCGATACCCACAGTTCCGGCGCGGCGGCCGGCTGGAGGTTCGTACAGGCGAAGGTACGCTCGGGCCATGGTCCGCGTCCCTCCCCCAGAGGTCCATGGCCGCCGGCCGGCCGCTGCGGAACCCGCGTGATTGACTTCGAGTTGGACGACGAGCTGGTGGCCCTGCGCGACCGCATCCGCGACTTCGTGCGCGAGGTGGCGATCCCGGCAGAGGCCCGCGATGACTCCGAGCACGGCCTCGACGAGGGGCTGCGCGCCGAGCTGCAGGAGATGGCGAAGGAGTGGGGCATCTTCGGGCCGCAGCTGGACCAGGAGCTGGGCGGCCTCGGCCTCGACCTGCGCGGCTCCGCCGTGATCCTCGAGGAGGCCGGCTACAGCGTGCTCGGGCCGCAGGCGCTCAACTGCGCCGCGCCCGACGAGGGCAACATGCACATGCTCGGCCTGATCGCGACCTCCGAGCAGCGCCAGCGCTACCTGGTGCCGCTGGCCGCCGGGCAGATCCGCTCCTGCTTCTCGATGACCGAGCCGGCGCCGGGCGCGGGCTCCGATCCCTCGATGCTGCTGACCCGCGCCGCGAGGGTCGACGGCGGCTGGTCGATCAGCGGCCGCAAGTGGTTCATCACCGGCGCCGAGGGCGCCGCCTTCACGATCTGCATGGCGATCGCCGAGGAGGGTGCGACGATGTTCCTCGTCGACGCCGAGCACCCCGGCTTCACCGTCGAGCGGACGATCGACGCCACCGACCGCGCCTTCCCCGGCGGCCACGGCGAAGTCGTCTTCGACGACTGCCGGGTCGGCGAGGACGCTGTCCTCGGAGCGGTCGGCGAGGGCTTCCGCTACGCCCAGGTCCGCCTCGCCCCGGCCCGGCTGACCCATTGCATGCGCTGGCTGGGGACGGCCAGGCGCGCGCTCGACATCGCCCTCGACCGCGCCAACGAGCGCGAAGCCTTCGGCCAAAAGCTCGGTGAGCTGGGGATGATCCAGCGCTTCATCGCCGAGTCGGTGATCGATATCGAGTCCAGCCGGGCGCTGATCTGGCGCTGCGCCTGGGCGCTCGACCAGGGGGCGAACGGCCGCCACGAGTCCTCGGTCGCCAAGGCGCACGTCGCCGAGGCCGTGGTCAGGGTCGTCGACCGCGCCGTCCAGATCTGCGGTGCCCTCGGCGTCTCCGGCGACGCGCCGCTGGCCCGGCTGATGAACGAGGTCCGCCCGTTCCGGATCTACGACGGGTCGACCGAGACGCACCTCTGGTCGATCGCGCGGCGAACCCTGCGGGCGCGGGCTGCCACGTCCGGCGCCAGCGACGCGGGCCGGTGAGCGACCGAGTGGGCGCAGCCGGGCCCGACGTGGTCCGCACCGTGGCCGGGCAATCCGGCCTGGAGTTGGAGCCGCTGCTGGTTCTGGAGCCGCTGGAGGCGTTCCTCGATGACGCCGGGCTCGGCTCCGGCCCGATCGAGGCGAGCGCGATCGGCGGCGGTCACTCCAACGTCACCTACCTGCTGCGCCGGGGCGAGGAGAGCCTGGTCCTTCGCCGGCCGCCGCGCGGTCCGCTCCCCCCTTCCGCCCACGACGTCCTCCGCGAAGCACGGCTGCTGAGTGCCCTCGGCCCGCTCGGTTTCCGGGTCCCCGAGGTCCTGGCGACCTGCGAGGACGGCAACGTGATCGGGGCGCCGTTCTACGTGATGCCGTTCGTCGCGGGCCACGTCCTCACCGCGACGCTGCCGCCAGAGATCGGCGACGCCGGGGCCCCGGCGCGGATCGCCGAGGAACTGGTCGACTGCCTGGTCGAGCTGCACGCGATCGACGTCGAGGGCGCCGGCCTGGCCGCGTTCGGGCGCGCGGACGGCTACCTGGAGCGCCAGATCAAGCGCTTCGGTGGGCTGCTGGAGCTGAACGCGACCCGGCCCCTGCCCGATCTCGAGCGCCTCGCCGAGTGGCTCGCCGCCAACATCCCCGACTCGCCCGCCGCCACGGTCGTCCACGGCGACTACCGGCTCGGCAACGTCATGTTCGCCCCCTCCTCCCCGCGCCTGGTCGCGGTGCTCGACTGGGAGATGGCGACGATCGGGGACCCGCTCGCCGACGTCGGCTACATGACCGCGATGTGGGCGCAGCCCGACGACCCACCGAACCCGGTCGGCGACCTCTCGGAGGTGACCCGGCTACCCGGCTTCCCCGGCCGCGAGGCGCTGGCGGAGCGCTACGTCGCCGCCACCGGCCTCTCGCTCGATGCCCTGGGCTGGTACCAGGTCCTCGCCCTCTGGAAGGCGGCGATCTTCCTCGAGGGCAGCTACAAGCGCTACCAGGCGGGCACCACCGTCGACACCTACTTCGCCCGCCTCGGCGAGGGCGTCGAGAAGATCGGCCGGCTCGCCTACGAGCGCGCCGGTATTGCCTGAGCGGCGCCGGCCCGAGTGGCCGCGCGAGCCTTGAGCGCGCTGTAGGAAAACAGACCCATCAGCGCCAACTGCAGGGCGCGGACCGGGACGAGACCAGTCGCCGAAAGGCGGCCCGCGCGGACAGCGTGGGCGTCGTTGGCCATCAGACCCGCGATCACCGGTACGACGGTGATCGGCAGGACGCCGCGCCGCTCGAGCGGTCGGCGGTCCGCCCATAGCAACAGGACGGCCCACCCCGCCATCAGCGGCGCACCGGTGCGGGTGCCATATGCGAACTCCGGGCGGCCTCGCCGAAACCCCCGCTTGAAGCGCAGGGTCGGCCCGTAGAGAGACGGAGCCGCCATGCCAACCGCCGCGATCGCGTCGACGACCGCACCGGCGCGGTAGCTTCGCCGCAACCAGCGGATCGCGTCCGCGGTCGGATCGGGGATGCTCAAGGTCGCGCTGACAATAGCGCTGGCTGAGCCGCCCGCAGGATCAGCTCGCAGTAGCCGTCGGCGATCTGCTCGGGGCTCAGGCGGCCGCGCGGGTTCAGCCACTGCGGCGTGTAGTTGACCATGCCGAGCAGGGTCAGCAGGGCGAAGCCGCGGTCCTCGAAGTGCATCGTCCCGTCGCGCTCGCCGCGGGCGAGGACGTCGTCGAGAAGCTTCTCGAACGCCTTGCGCTGGCCGCGGACGCGGCGCCACTGCGGCTCGCGCTCGATCACGTGGCGCTCCTGGGCGAAGACGAGCATGTGGTCGCGGTGGTCGGCGATGTGGGCGAGCCAGGCGTGCAGCAGGTCACGCAGCTGCCGCGTCGGCGGCGCCTCCTCGGCGACGATCTCCCGCGCCCGCTCCAGCAGCGGGTCGAGCAGCTCGTCGCAGATGCTGATCAGGAGCTGGTCCTTGCTCTCGATGTAGTGGTAGAGGCCGCCGGCGGCGAGCCCGGTCGCCTCGGTCAGCTCGCTCATCGAGGTCGCCTGGTAGCCGCGTTCGGCGAAGAGGCGGGCGGCGGTGGCGATCACCTCCCGGCGGCGGCGTTCGTAGCGCTCGCGGAGCGCCGGGCGGGTCGGGGGTGAGATAGCTGCCATCGTGGCCAAAGGTAGCGAAACTCCAGGCAAAACCGAAGGGGTGCTCGAAATTCGAGCGTTCATTCGGTATATATGAACGATGGACTTCGAGCTATCCGACGAGCACCGCCTGATCCAGTCCACCGTCCGCGACTTCGCCGTGCAGGAGGTCGCCCCGGTCGCCGAGGAACTGGACCGCGAGAAGCGCTTCCCCTACGAGATCGTCTCCAAGCTCGGAGACCTCGGCCTGATGGGGATCCCCTTCCCCCAGGAGTACGGCGGCGGTGGTGGCGACAGCCTCGCCTACGCGCTCGCGGTGGAGGAGCTGACCCGGATCGACTCCTCGGTCGCGATCACCCTCTGCGCCCACACCTCGCTCGGCACCCAGCCGATCTACCTGTTCGGCAACGAGGAGCAGAAAAACGAGTGGATGCCGAAGCTCTGCTCCGGGGAGGTCCTTGGCGCCTTCGGGTTGACCGAGCCGGAGGCCGGCTCGGATGCCGGCAACGTCCGCACCCGGGCCAAGCTCGAGGACGGCGAATGGGTGATCGACGGCGCCAAGCAGTTCATCACCAACGCCGGCACCGAGATCTCCGGCGTCGTCTGCATCACCGCCCGCACCGGACCGGAGGAGATCTCCAACCTGATCGTCGAGAACGGCACCCCCGGCTATGAGCAGGGCGAGCCCTACCGCAAGATGGGCTGGAACGCCTCCGACACCCGCCCTCTCACGTTCGACGGCGCCCGCGTTCCCGAGGCGAACCTGCTCGGCCCGCGCGGGATGGGCTTCAAGCAGTTCCTCCAGGTCCTCGACATCGGCCGCATCGGCGTCGCGGCGATGGGCATCGGCCTGGCGCAGGGCGCACTCGACGAGGCGCTCACCTACGCCAAGGAGCGCCAGGCGTTCGGCCAGCCGATCAGCCGCTTCCAGGCGATCCAGATGAAGCTCGCCGACATGGCTACCGAGATCGAGGCGGCGCGGCTGCTCGTCTACAAAGCGGCCCGCCAGAAGGACCGCGGCGAATCGTTCTCGCTGACCGCGGCGCAGGCGAAGCTGAAGACCGGCCGCCTCGCCGTCCGCTGCGCCGAGGAGGCGGTCCAGATCCACGGCGGCTACGGCTACATCGAGGAGTACCCGGTCTGCCGCTTCTACCGCGACGCGAAGATCCTCACGATCGGCGAGGGGACCGACGAGGTCCAGCAGATGGTGATCGCGCGGGCGCTCGGCGCATGATCGCCGCGCCCCCCGGGCGGGCCGACGGGAGGGGCTGACCCCGTGTTCTCGCGGGTCCTGATCGCCAACCGCGGCGAGATCGCGGTGCGGGTCGAGCGGACGCTGCGCCGGCTCGGGATCGAGTCGGTGGCGATCTACAGCGACGCCGACGCCGGCGCCCCCCACGTACGCGGCGCCGACCGTGCGCTGCGGATCGGGCCGACGCCGGCTCAGCAGTCCTACCTCGACGTCGAGGGCGTCGTCGAGGCGGCGCTGCGGAGCGGGGCCGAGGCCGTGCACCCCGGCTACGGCTTCCTCGCCGAGAACCCAACCTTCGCCCGCGCCTGCGCCGGCGCCGGGCTGACCTTCGTCGGTCCCGGACCGGAGGCGATGGAACTGCTCGGCGACAAGGTCGCCGCCAAGGTCGCGGCGACGGCGGCCGGGGTCCCGATCCTCTCCGGCCTCAGCGGCGAGCGGCTCGGCGATGATGAGATCGTCGAGTGGGCGGCTGGGGCCGAGCTGCCGCTCCTTCTAAAGGCCGCGGCCGGCGGCGGCGGCAAGGGGATGCGCGTCGTTACCGACCTCGCCGAGCTGCCCGAGGCGCTGGCGGCGGCGCGGCGCGAGGCGCTCGGCGCCTTTGGCGATGACCGCTTGCTGGTCGAGCGCTACCTCAAGGCCTCCCGCCACATCGAGGTACAGGTGCTCGCCGACTCCCACGGCACCACCGTCCACCTCGGCGAGCGCGAGTGCAGCCTCCAGCGCCGCCACCAGAAGGTCGTCGAGGAGTCCCCCTCGCCGGTCGTCGACGCCGAGCTGCGCGAGCGGATGGGGGCGGCGGCGGCGGCGCTGGCCCGCAGCTGCGGCTACGTCAACGCCGGCACGGTCGAGCTGATCGCCGAGCGCGACGATCCCGGCGCCTTCTTCTTCCTCGAGGTCAACACCCGCCTCCAGGTCGAGCACCCGGTCACCGAGGCGATCACCGGCCTCGACCTGGTCGAGCTGCAGCTGCGGATCGCCGCCGGCGAGCCGCTCGGGTTCGGGCAGGAAGACGTGCGCTTCGACGGCCACGCGATCGAGGCGCGCCTCTACGCCGAGGACGCCGGCCACGGCTTCCTCCCCGCCGCCGGGCGCATCGTCTCCTACCGCGAGCCGGCCGGCGTCCGCGTCGACAGCGGTATCGAGGCGGGGACCGAGGTCGGCCTCGACTATGACCCGATGCTGGCCAAGCTGATCGCCCATGCTCCTGGACGGGCGGGGGCGCTATCGCAGCTCGAGCGAGCCCTCGCCGAACTCGTCGTCCTCGGCCCGGCGACCAACGCCGCCTACCTGCGGGCGCTGCTGGCGCGGCCCGAGGTCCGCGAGGGCGCGCTGGACACCGGGCTGATCGAGCGCCTCGGCGCGGCGATCGCGCCGCCGGCGAGCGAGCCGGTGCTGGCGGCTATCGCCCTCGCCGCCCTGCTCGGCCCGCCACCGAGCGACGATCCCTGGGACGCCCGCGACGGCTGGCGCCAGTCCGGCCCGGCCTGGACGCGGGCGCGGCTGGCCGGTCCCGAGGGGGAGCTCGAGGTGGCGATCCGCGCCACGACGGGCGATGGTTGGGAGTGGGAGATGGCAGAGACAACCGGAACCTTCTGCTTCGACGGCCGCACGCTCGATGCCGAGGGCGAATCTCGCCCCGTTCGGCTGCGCCGCCACGGCGACGCCGTCTGGCTCCTCGACGGCGCGGCCGAGCCGGCCCGATTCG
>DATAIY010000042.1:0-6458 GCA_036262475.1 Solirubrobacterales bacterium | reverse complement strand
GCTCTACGGGGATCGCGCCGACGCCTTCTGGCTCGACAGCAGCCGGGTGGGCGAGGGCGCTCGCTTCTCCTTCATCGGGGCGCCGGGGCCGCTCGGCGCGGCGATTTCCTACGACGTCGGCTCCGGCGGGGTCACGGTCCGCCGCGGCGCCGAGACCGAGGTCTTCCAGGAATCGATCTTCGACTACCTCGAGCGCGAGCTGCAGCGCCTGCGCCTGCCGGCGGCCGGCCTCCCCTTCGACTTCAACTGCGGCTTCGCCGGCTACTTCGGCTATGAGCTGAAGGCCGAGTGCGGCGGCGCCGCGGCGCACCGGGCGAGCACGCCGGACGCCGCCTTCGTCTTCGCCGACCGGCTCGTCGCCTTCGATCACGAGGACGGCCGCACCTACCTGCTCTGCCTGACGGCGCCGGGGGGCGAGGAAGCGGCTGAGCGCTGGTTGGAGGAGACTGGCGCGCGGCTCGAGGCGCTGCCCCCGAGCGAGGGTCAGCCCGAGCGGATGACGGCTGCAGGGGAGCCCGTCGGCTTCGGCCTCGCCCGTTCCCCCGAGCGCCACCTCGAGGACGTCGCCGCCTGCAAGCGGCGGCTGCTCGACGGCGAGTCGTATGAGATCTGCCTGACCAACCGGATCGTCGCCGAGGGCGCGCCGGCGCCGCTGCCGCTCTACCGGGCCCTGCGGCGGGTCAACCCCGCCCCCTTCTCCGCCTACCTGCGCTGCGGCGAGTCCGCGGTGCTGAGCTCCTCGCCGGAGCGGTTCCTGCGCATCGGCGCCGACCGCGAGGTCGAGGCCAAGCCGATCAAGGGAACAGCGATGCGTGCCGGGACGCCGGAGGAGGATTCGCGACTCGCGGAAGCGCTGCACGGCGACGAGAAGAACCGGGCCGAGAACCTGATGATCGTCGACCTGCTCCGCAACGATCTCGGCAGGGTCTGCGAGGTCGGCAGCGTCGAGGTGCCGCGGCTGATGGACGTGGAGAGCTTCGAGACCGTCCACCAGCTGGTCTCGACCGTGCGCGGGCGCCTGCGGGAGAACGTCGCCGCGCCGCGGTGCGTCCGTGCCTGCTTCCCGCCCGGATCGATGACCGGGGCGCCGAAGGAGCGGACGATGGCGATCATCGACGAGCTCGAGGGCGAGGCGCGCGGCGTCTACTCGGGCGCGATCGGGTACCTCGGCCTCTCCGGCGGCTGCGACCTCAGCGTCGCGATCCGCGCGATCGTCATCGACGGCCGCGGCGAGACCAGCATCGGCGTCGGCGGCGCGATCGTGGCGCAGTCGGACCCCGAGCGCGAGTACGAGGAGATGCTGCTCAAGGGCTGGGCGCCGATGCGGGCGATCGACCCGACGCTGCCGAGCCGCTACAGCCGGATCAGGTTGTCGGCGACGACGGCGCGGGTGACGCCGCGGAAGTCGACCAGCAGCGTCGCCGCCTCGACCAGCGCGGCGTAGTCGAGCTCGGGGTGCGCGGTGACCACCGCGGCCAGGTCGGCGGCGGCGATCGCCTGATCGAGGTCAACCGAGCCGAGCCCCAGCTCGGGCAGCTCGGGCACGTGGGGGTCGTGGTAGGAGACCTCGGCGCCGCGTTCGCGCAGCATGCGGATGATCTTCAGCGCCGGCGACTCGCGCGTGTCGCCGATCCCCGCCTTGTAGCTGGCGCCGAGGATGAGGATCTTCGAGCCCCGCACCGAGCGCCCGACGTCGTTCAGCGCCCGCTCGATCCGGGCGACGCAGAAGGCGGGCTGGGTCTGGTTGACTTTGCCGGCGAGCTCGATGAACTCGGGGTAGAAGTCGGCTTCGCGCGCCTTGAAGGCGAGGTAGAAGGGGTCCACCGGCAGGCAGTGACCGCCCATGCCGGGCCCGGGGTCGAAGCGCATGAAGCCGAAGGGCTTGGTCGCGGCAGCGTCGACGACCTCCCAGATGTCGATGCCGAGCCGGTCGCAGAGCTGGGAGAGCTCGTTGACGAGGGCGATGTTGACGGAGCGGAAGATGTTCTCCAGCAGCTTCGCCAGCTCTGCCGCCTCCGGGGTCGAGACGACGACGACCTCGTCGCAGATCAGCGAGTAGAGAGCGACCGCGCGTTCGGCGCAGGCCTCGGTCATCCCGCCGACGACCTTCGGCGTCGTCCGCACCGAGAAGTCGGTCCTGCCGGGGTCGATCCGCTCCGGCGAGAAGGCGAGGTGGAAGTCGCTTCCCACGACCATCCCGGACCGTTCGAGGATCGGCGCCAGCCGCTCGCGGGTCGTCCCGGGGTAGGTGGTCGACTCGAGCACGACCAGCTGCCCCTCACGGAGCACGCCGGAGACGTCCTCGGCGGCCTGCAGCAGGTAGGTGAGGTCGGGTTCGCGGGAGTTGGTCAGCGGCGTCGGGACGCAGACGATCACCGCGTCGCAGGAGCCGAGCTCCGCCGTGTCCGCGGTCGGCTTCAGACGGCCGAGCAACGGCGCCAGGGTCTCGTCGGGAATGTCCTCGACGTAGCTGCGCCCCTCCTTCAGCGCCTCCAGCTTGACGGCATCGGCATCGACGCAGACGACCTCGACGCCCTCCTCGGCGAAGGAGACGGCCAGCGGGAGCCCGACGTAGCCGATGCCGATGATGCCGATCTTCGCCGGCTGCGCGTTCATCAGCGTCAGTCTAGATGGGCCCCCCACGGGGATTCTCCAGATAGCATCCAGCGCCGCTAAACGACCAGGAGGCGAATCGAGCTGTGACCGACCAAACCAACGAGTTCACGACCGACCAGGCGGAGCGCGAGGCGTCCGGCGCCCACAGCTACGGCCGCTACCTGGAGGAGTTCGAGGTCGGCGCCGTCTACAAGCACTGGCCGGCCAAGACCGTGACCGAGGCCGACGACCATCTCTTCTGCCTGCTCACCATGAACCACCACCCGCTCCACATCAACGACGTCTACGCAGCCAACTCGCAGCAGGGTCGCAACGTCGTCGTCGGGCCGCTGGTCTACTCGCTGGCGCTGGGGATGTCGGTCTCCGACGTCTCCGGCAAGGCGATCGCCAACCTCGCCACCGAAGAGCTGAACCATCCGAACCCGGTCTTCCACGGGGACACGCTCTTCTGCGAGACCGAGGTCCTCGACGTCAAGCCATCGAAATCGAAGCTCGATCGCGGCATCGTCAAGGTCCACACCCGGGTGCTGAACCAGGACGGCCTCCTCGTCGCCGAGTTCAAGCGGCTGGTGCTGGTGCCGCGGAAGAGCCCTGGCAGCTGACAGGAACCCAGTGGCGAAGGCTGGCGTACCGCGCCGGGCCGGGCAATCAAACTGCCCCGAAGGTGCTCTCATAGAGGTTCAGGATCCCGGGATCGCGACGGACGCGCGGCACTCGGCCGGGAACTCAAAGGTGGTTGCGTCGAGGGCGCCAACAATCTCTCGTGCCAGCTGGGCCGGTTCCCCCCTCCTCGCGATGAATACCCCACCTCCCGACAAGCCCTCATAGCCGGGTAGCGGAGTGCATGCGACCGGGGTCCCGGTCGCGAGCGCCTCGAGTCCCGAATAGCCGAACTCCTCCCAGGGGCTGGGGATCAGACAGCATCCAGCGATCGCGAAGGCGGCCTGCACCTCTTCGGGGTCGAGTCGTCCCCGTGCTTCACAAAAGTCCGGCAGCGAGTTCCGTCGCGCGGATCGATCCAGTCGCCGACCAGGATCAAGCGCGCGTCGGGAACTTTGTCGCGCACCAGCGAAACCGCCTGCAGCGCCAGGTCGAGGCCCTTGCGCTCAAGGTCCAGAACCCCCGCCACCATGCCCCGATGTCATGCGGCCGATGTGGCCTCGTGGGAGCGATCAGGCCGTCTTCGAGAAAGGGAGGAATGAACTCGTACCGTCCGAAGCGGTCGAACCCCTTCTGCACTGCCTGCGTCACCGCCACGATCGCCCCCGATCGACGCGCGGCCGCTGCATCGACCACGGCATACATCGCCTCCATTGCGCGCGGCTCGCCACGCTTGGAGCCGGCGCGAAAGCGCCCGATCGGGCTGACGATCGGATCCCATACCGTGATCACGAGCTTCTCCCTCCTGGGCACGAAACCCAAGCGGGTGGCGTGAATCCCGTCGACGGCGAATTCGCGGGCCAAACGGCGCACCTCGCCGAGACGTCCCCACTCCGCCATCGGCTCGAATGGATAGGGGAGGTGTCTCGGTGGGCGCAGGCCAACGACCGTGATCCGGGGGTCGGCCGTCTCGAAGCTGGCGGTCTCGTCCAAGAGCACGACCTCGTGGCCGGCAGAGGCAAGTCCGGCGGCCAAAGAGACGGTAGAGGTGACGATCCCACTGGTGCCGCGGAGACTTGGGACCAGAATCCGGATCGTGCACGGTGCCACGCTCGATTCGGCACGCCGGAGCAACGGGCCCGCAACCGCGCAACGCGGCCGTCGTGCCTCAGTGGGCCTCGCCCGAGGCGTGCGCCGGGGGGCGCGACTCCTCCGCGAGGGAGGTGATCTCGAGCTGCCCGTGGGCGGCCTCTTCGAGCACCTCGGTCGCCTCGGCCGCCGAGCGCGCGTAGAGCTCGACCAAGAGGTGGACGACGATCTGCTCGTCGTCGTGCTTGTGGAAGCGGACATGGGTGAAGAACTCGCGCACCCCGGCGTCACCGAAGGCGCCGTAGGTGAGGAACTCGATCGCCTCGGGGCCCGAGCAGGTCTCGACCCGATCCTGGTCGACCCTGACCGTGCAGGAGGCGACCCAAGGGGTGCCGGCGACCATCCGCTGCCAGCGGTCTTCGATCGGGACGACGTGATCGTCCTGGAAGGTGAGGTGGGGCTGGTCGTGCATGCAGTCGAGGCACTGCACGACCGATTCCTGTACCTCGTCGACCCCTTCGGCGAGGGCGCCGGACTCGGGGTCCACGCGGCGGATCGCGTCGTAGTGGATCTGGATCTCGAGGCTCTGCGACCAGCAGCGGTAGCAACGCAGCCAGGCGGCCCGGTCGCCGTTCGAATCGCTCATATCTTCATTGTGGCGGGGTCGGCGCGCGGGCGGCGCCGAGCAACTCTCAGGCCACGGTGCCGGCGCCGGCGCGCTGGCCGACCAGCTCGACGATCTCGGCCATGATTCGGTTGACGTCGAAGTCCTTGGGCGTGTAGACGCCGGCGACCCCGCCCTCTCGCAGGCGCTCGGCGTCGGCCAGCGGGATGATGCCGCCGACCACGACCGGCACGTCGACGCCCTCGTCGCGCAGCAACCGCACGACTTCGGGGATTAGCTCCAGGTGTGAGCCGGAGAGAATCGAGAGGCCGACGACATCGACGTCCTCCTGCAGCGCCGACTCGGCGATCTCCGCCGGGGTCAGGCGGATGCCCTGGTAGATCACCTCCATGCCTACGTCCCGTGCCCGTAGCGCCACTTGCTCGGCGCCGTTTGAATGGCCATCGAGGCCCGGCTTGCCGACGAGGATCTTGATCCGGTGCCCGATCTTCTCTGACATCTCGTCGACGCGGCGGCGGATCTCGGCCAGCTGCTCGCGGTCGGCCGGAGGGGCGGCGCCGTCGACACCGGTCGGCGCCCGGTAGGCGCCGAAGGCCTCGCGCAGGACTTCCGACCACTCGCCGGTGGTCGCGCCCGCCTGCGCGGCGGCGATCGTCGCCGGCATGATGTTCTCGCCCTCGTCGGCGGCCGCCCGAGCCAGGTCCTCCAGGGCGGCGCCGACCGCCTCCTCGTCGCGCTCGGCCTTCCACTCCTCCAGCGCCTCGATGCGCTCGCGCTCGACCTCGGGGTCGGGGGTGAGGATGCCGCCGTCGGCGCCGGCCGTCAGCGGCGAGTCCTCGGTCTCGGTGAAGCTGTTCTGGCCCACCACCTTCTGCTCGCCGCGCTCGATCCGCGCCACCCGCTCGCGGTTGGACTCGACCAGGCGGGCCTTCATATAGGGGACGGCCTTGACCGCGCCGCCGTGCTCCTCGACGACCGCCATCTCGGCCCGCGCGCCCTCGGTCAGCTCCTCGACCAGGCCGTCCATCACCACCGAGCCCTCGAAGATGTCGGGGTACTCGAGCAGGTCGGTCTCGTTCGCCAGCACCTGTTGGATCCGCAGGCTCCACTGCTGGTCCCAGGGGCGGGGGAGGCCCATCGCCTCGTTCCAGGCCGGCAACTGCAGCGCCCGGGCGCGGGCGTCGCGGCTGAGGGTGACGGCGAGCGCCTCCAACACGATCCGCTGGACGTTGTTCTCCGGCTGGGCCTCGGTCAGTCCGAGGCTGTTGACCTGGACGCCGTAGCGGAAGCGCAGCATCTTCTCGTCGCGGACGCCGTAGCGCTCGCGGCCGATCTGGCTCCACAGTGCCCCCATCGTCCGCAGCTTGGCGATCTCCTCGATCAGGCGGATGCCGGCGTTGACGAAGAAGGAGATGCGGCCGAAGACCTTCGGGAAGTCGGCCTCGGCGATCTGGTCGCGGGCCTTCACCTCGTCGAGCACGGCGATGCCGGTCGAGAGCGCGAAGGCGATCTCCTGCACCGGGGTGGC
>DATAIY010000041.1:0-2048 GCA_036262475.1 Solirubrobacterales bacterium | reverse complement strand
CGGCGCTGTACTCGTGGATCAGTCCGCCGAGGCGGTCGCGCCTGTTCACGGCGGCGGCCGGACCTGCCGCGATTGGGCGCTTGAGCGGCGTCCGCTCCGGCGCTGCCAGGTCCAGGGCTCGGTGGGGTCGGTGGCCGTTGTAGTGGCCGACGAACACCCGAAGAACCCGTTCCAGGTGTCGGCGGTTGGCGATCAGGATCCAGTCGAGGCACTCTCGGCGCAGGGTGCCGACGAAGCGCTCGGCGATCGCGTTGGCCTTCGGCGCTTCGACGGGAGTTCGGATGACCTTGACGCCGCCGGCGCGGAAGACCTGATCGAAGGCATACGTGAACTTGGCGTCGTTGTCACGGAGCAGGAATTCCAAGGGACGCTCGCGCGCTGAAAGCTCCCAGGCAAGATTGCGCGCCTGCTGGGCTACCCAGGCAACGGTGTCGACGGTGAAGAAGTCGCAGGCGATCATGCTCTTTGCCTGGCGGCGGATGAACTCGCGCCAGGAGACGCCGCCGCGCTGTCCGGCTGGGCCCAGGCCCGCTCCCACGAGGACCTTTCGCCCGCTCGTCGCCGAGACGGAGATCCCGATCCCGGCGAGCTCGCCGACGATGCGCCGATAGCCCCAGCGCGGGTTCTCGCGTGCCAGGCGCAGGATGAGGTCGCAGACCTCCGGGTCGATTCGAGGCCGACCGGGGCCCCTGCTCGGATAGCTCCAATGGCGAGCGACCAGCCGCCGATGCCAGCGCAGCAGCGTCTCCGGAGTCACGAAGAACGAGGACCAACGGACCCGAGGCAGCAGGCGGCTGGCTGCAGCCAGGAAGGCGCGGTCGGCCGGCTTCAGCGCGGGCCTTGCGACCTGGCGGCGGAGAATGGCCAGCTCGTGGCGAAGCACGACGATCTCGAGCTCCTTGAACTGGGAGGTGCGGGGACGCAGGGAGATGAGCTCGACGATCTTGCGCAGCGCGAGATAAAGGAACGACAGGAGCAACAATGCCCTCCCTCGGCTCGATGACGGGCAGGCGACCTTGGCAGATGGGCGAATTGAGAGCTCCTCCAACCCCCCGAGATCGGGTTTACGCACCCCACAGCCTGGACCGGCTGCTTATCCTTGGCCGCCGTCAGCTCGAGCGAGTTCTCCGCGAATACGTAGAGCACTACAACCACGAGCGTCCGCACCGGGCGCTGGGCCTGCGTGCGCCAGATCCCTCACCACAGGTGATCCCGCTGCATCCGCGACCGCAGACCGCGGTTGGCCGCCGCGACCGGCTCGGTGGTCTCATCCACGAGTATTCCTGGGCGGCATGAGGCGGGGGTCGGGTTTGTGAACCCTACTAGCGCATCAGATTGATGCGCTAGTCTGTCCTCGTGGCAACTAAGCAAAGAGACCGACCGAGCCGCGCAAGCGGGCGCCAGGGGCGCCGCACCACCTTGCGAGTGCCAACGGCGCTTGAGGCCGAGCTGTCGCGGACTGCTCGCCGGCTGGGGACGAGCGAGAACGAGGCGCTTGTCTATCTGGCCCAGCTTGGTGCCGGCGCGGCCCAACGCCAGCGCGCCCTGCAGCAGGTGACCGCCAGGCGCCGGAAGGCGGTTGCCGGATCGCAGAGCTCCAGCGCTGAGGCATTCCCCTCGCCGCAGGAGGCGCGCGAGGCGATCCTCGCCGACCGCAGTTAGAGCTTCGGCCGATGGCGGTCTGGGATACCTCGGTCGCCTCTGGCCTTCACCCCGACCGCCCCCTCTTTGAGCTGGCAAGCGAGGCGGCGCTTGCGGGCGAGCCCTTCCTTCTCGCAGCGCCGACCGTGCATGAGATCGCCTTCGGCCTAGAGCGCCGCGCCGGGGAGGACTCCAGGTTCGGCACGCAGCTCGCCTGGTTTACCGAGCTGCTCGACGTCGGCGTCCTGGGAGTGCTTCCGTTGAGCTGGGAGGCAGCGCTGCTGGCCGGTCGACTGCGCGGCAGGCAGCCGATTCCCCCAACGGGCGCGACGGCTCGCGCGAAGCGCTCGCGCGGCCCCAAGCCCGAGCGCCGGGTCGCCTGGATCACTGACATCCAGATCGCCGCG
>DATAIY010000040.1:0-4731 GCA_036262475.1 Solirubrobacterales bacterium | reverse complement strand
CCCACCGGTTGTGCGGCGGGCGATTTCACGCTGCGGGCCGTGGCGGACATCAGCGGCGTGAAGAAGATGAAGGCTTCGCTCTTCTTCCTCGTCGCAGGCGATAGCCGGACCTGGCAGAAGACGGCAAGCGGCGACCACCTGATCGCGAAGGTGCCGGTCTCGCGGCTATCGAACGAACTGGGGCTCTTCTACAAACTCGTGGTGAAAGCGAAGCGGGGCGGCGGCAAGCACCTGACCACCACCGTGACGTTCCAGCCCTGCTGATCGGGGCGTCCCTCGCCATCTTCGTCGAGAAGCTGCTGGCAAAGCCCGAGCCCTCGATCAGCTTCGTCGGCTGTCCCGAAGCTGCGTTAAAGGAGGTGGGGGGTAGCCCCCACCTCCTTTACCGACCTCCTACGGAACAGCCGTCGCCTCTGCCTCAACAGGTCCTCCGCCTTTGCCGGCCGCCGCGCCGCCCTCTTCGCGGCTGAGCCGGTGGGCGAGGTAGACGGGGACGATCGAGATCAGGATCACGATCACGGCGACGGCGTCGACGATCGGGAGCTGGTTGGGGCGGAAGAGGTTGCGGTAGATCCAGATCGGCAGGGTTTCTTCGCCGGCGCCGATCGTGAACGTGGTGACGATGATCTCGTCGAAGGAGAGGGCGAAGGCGAGCAGGGCGCCGGCGGCGAGGGCCGTTTTCATGCTCGGGAAGGTGACGAAGCGGAAGGTCTGCCAGGTGTGGGCTCCGAGGTCGGCCGAGGCCTCCTCGAAGGATCCGGAGGTGCGCCGCAGGCGGGCGACGACGTTGTTATAGATGACGACGATGCAGAAGGTGGCGTGGCCGACGATCACGGTCAGCAGGCTGAGGCTGACGCCGAGCACCTGGGTGAAGGTGTTGCTGAGGGCGACGCCGGTGACGATGCCCGGCAGGGCGATCGGCAGGACCACCAGGAAGGAGATCGTCTCGCGCCCGAAGAAGCGGTGACGCGACACGGCGAGGGCGGCGAGGCTGCCGAGGAGGATGGCGATCGCGGTGGCGACGACGCCGGCCTCGATCGAGGTGAGCAGGGCTTCGCGGACGGATTCGCTTTCGAAGGCCTTGGTGAACCATTCCGTGGTCAGGCTGGGCGGCGGCCATTTGAGGATCTTGCTCGAGTTGAAGGCGTAGATCCCGATCACGATCAGCGGGATGTAGATGAAGGCGAGGCCGATCCCGACGGCGACCCGCAGCAGCGCTCTTGCCCGTCGCGAGAGCCTCATCTATACGTGCTCGAAGGCGCCGAGCTTCCGGGCCACCGAGAGGTAGGCGATCATGACGACGATCGGGATCATTGCCAGCGCCGCGGCGAAGGGCAGGTCGTTGGTGATCGAGTTGGCGATCGTGTTGCCGATGAACTGGCTGTTGGAGACGAGCCGGGGGGTGATGTAGTCCCCGAGTGAGAGCGAGAAGGTGAAGATCGAGCCGGCGACGACGGCGGGGAAGGCGAGTGGGAAGATCACCCGCCGGAAGGTCTTGAAGGGTGCGGCGCCGAGGTCCTCGGAGGCGCTGATCAGAGAGTTCGGGATCCGCTCCAGGCCGGCGTAGATCGGCAGGATCATGTACGGCAGCCAGAGGTAGCTGAGAACCAGCCAGACGGCGGTGAGGCCGTAGCCGGGGCCGTGCAGCCCGAGCGGGGTGAGCGCCCAGTTGATGACGCCGTCTTCGGAGAGCATCGTGCGCCAGGAGAGGATCTTGACCAGGTAGCTCGACCAGAGCGGCATCAGCACCGCGACGACGAGGATCGCCTTGCCGCGCCGGCTCGCCACCTTCGCCATGTAGAAGGCGCTCGGGAAGGCGATGACGGCGTCGGTGAGAGTCACCAGTGCGGCCGTGCGCACGGTCCGCCAGACGATGGTCCGGTAGACCGGTTCGTTGACGAGCGATTCGAAGTTTTCGAGGCTGAAGCCCTTGACCACCTCGCCGCTGAGCGGGTCGACGGTCCAGAAGGCGGTGATCAGCAGGGCCGCGAGCGATCCCAGGTAGAGGATCACCAACCAGGCGCCGGGGGCGGCCAGCAGCGCCCCAACCTGGAGACGGGGGCGGCCCTGGAAGAGGCCGGCGAGCCTGTGGCCCACCGACCTCCTCGCGACGACTGCTTCAGTCGCCATCTGCCAGAACCGGACTGCCTAGCCTTTGATCGAGGTCCAGGCTTTGACCCAGTCGTTGTAGTTCATGCAATCGTTTTCGCCGTTGCCGCATTCCGACAGCGGGGTCTCCCAGTAGTAGACGCGCTTCCAGAACGCCGGGTTGTCGGCGTGGTATTTGGTGCAGAATTCCTTGTCCACGGTCTGGTCGCAGGCGAGGCTCTGCGCCGGCGCCTCGCCGAAGTATTCGGCGACCTCGGCGTTGGCTTTCGGCGAGACGATGTAGTTCATCCACATGTACATGCAATTCGGGTGCTTGGCCTTGGAGCTGATCATCCAAGTGTCAGACCAGCCGGTTGCGCCCTCCTTGGGCAGGAAGCCCTGGCTGGCGGGGCTGGCGGCGACCGGTTCGCCTTCGCCCTGCAGCGCGAAGTACTGGTACTGCCAGGTGGTGCCGATCGTGACGTCGCCGTTGGCGAATGCCGAGATCTGCTTGGCGGCTTCGGACCAGTATTCGCCGACGTTCGCCCGCTGTTCCTTCAGCAGGTTGACCGCCGCTTCGAACTGTTCTTCGTTCAGCTCGTAGGGGTTTTCGATCTTTAGGTCGGGCTGGTGGAACTTGAGGTAGAGGGCGGCGTCGGCGATGTAGCTCGATTCGTCGTAGACGCTGATCTTGCCCTTGTACTTGGCCGCGACCTTCGGGTCGAGCATCACGTCCCAGGAGGTCGGGGCGGGCTTGACGTCTTCGGAGTTCCACATCAGGAGGTTGGCTCCGCGACCGTGCGGGATCCCGTAGTGGACGCCTTCGAAGGTGTTGTACGGCTGGTTCTTGAGATCGCTGAAGATCGTCTTGTAGTTGGGGACGAGGCTGACGTTGACCGGTGACACGTCGCCGGCGGCGACCAGGCGCGCGGAGGCGTTGCCGGAGGCCGAAACGCCGTCGTATTCGCCGGTTCCCATCAGCTGCACCATTTCGTCTGAGGTGCCGCCGACCTTGTTGTGCACCACGCAGCCGGTTTCTTGTTCGAACGGTTTGACCCATTCGGGTTCGACGTAGCCGGCCCAGGAGATCAGGTTGAGCTGACCCTCGCCCTTGCCGAGCTTCTGCATTTCTTCGCCGCCGCTGGCGCTGCTGCTACTGCTGCTGGAGCCACCGCAGCCGGCGAGGACGAGCATGAACGCGAGCAGGCCCCCAACTATGAGCCACGCCGTTCGGGCGGGGTGAGCGTCCCTTCTCCTCATGGTGCTTCCTCCTCATTCGTCGATTTGCCGTGGACGGCGGCCGCGTGCTCCGGTCGCCACCCCACGAGTACTTCCTTTCCCTGCTCGGGCAGCGCGCCCGCAGATGCGCTGTCTACGCTCTGTCTTACCAGTTGAAGCGTTCCCCCAGCGTCAAGCGCCACCGTGTAGCGCGTGAGCATCCCCGCGTAGGCAATCTCGATGACCTTGCCTCGCTCGCTGTGGAGGCGGTCGGAGACGGCGGCCGAATCCAGCAGCTCGATCTTCTCGGGCCGGATGGTCAGCCGCTCTCCGTCGCGCTCGATCACGTTGGAGACGCCGACGAAGCCGGCGACGAACTCGTTGAGCGGGCGCTCGTAGAGCTCCTGGGGCGGGCTCACCTGCTCGATCCGCCCCTCGTTGAAGACCGCGATCCGGTCGCTCATCGTCAGCGCCTCGTCCTGGTCGTGGGTGACGTAGACGAAGGTGATGCCGACCTCGCGC
Organism: Solirubrobacterales bacterium; assembly: GCA_036262475.1. Lineage (GTDB taxonomy): Bacteria > Actinomycetota > Thermoleophilia > Solirubrobacterales > 70-9 > VAYN01. The sequence goes on along the minus strand of DATAIY010000040.1, from coordinate 903 downwards.
TGGATCGTCTTCAGCTCCACCTGCATCTGCTCGCGCAGCTTCAGGTCCAGAGCTCCCAGTGGCTCGTCCAGCAGCAGCACCTTGGGCCGGTTGACGATCGCCCGCGCCAGGGCGACGCGCTGGCGCTGACCGCCGGAGAGCTCGCCCGGCTTGCGGTCGGCGTAGCCGGGAAGGCGGACCATCTCCAGCGCCTCTTCGCGGCGCTTGGCGCGCCCCGCCTTGTCCACACGGGCCACCTTCAGGCCGTAGGCGACGTTGTCGCCGACGGTCATGTGGGGGAAGAGCGCGTAGTCCTGGAAGACGGTGTTGACGGCGCGGTCGTAGGGGGGGACGCCGCTGACGTCCTCGCCCGCGAGCTCGATCGTGCCCGCGCTCGGATCCTCGAATCCGGCGATCATCCGCAGGGTGGTGGTCTTGCCGGACCCAGACGGCCCGAGCATGGTGAAGAACTCGCCGCGGGAGATCTCGAGGTCTATACCCGCAACCGCGACCACCTCGCCGTAGTGCTTGGTGAGGCCAGCGAGACGGATGTCGGGAGGTGAGGCAGCTACTCCCGGCACGTTATCCGAGCCGGCCGGGAAAGCAAGGACAAACCCGTCCCGGGTTAGCCGGGGCGGAGTAAGGAATCGACTCGGGTTGGCCCTAGTAGCCGGCCGGGTGCCGCGATACGTACCCGACGTTGTCGCGCAGTTCGGTGTGCCAGCGCGGACCGGTTTCTCCGCCTTCGTCGCCGGAGGTGTCAAGGCGGACGCCGGCGATCACGGCGTAGGCGTGGCCGGCGTTGGCGTAGACCGTGATCCAGCGCCCTTCGCCAGCGAGCCCCCACGACTCCATCGGACCCGACGGCAGCGGGCTTTCGAGGAATTCACCACCGTGCAGCGCGAAGCTGACCGAGCCGGAGCA
>DATAIY010000039.1:0-10542 GCA_036262475.1 Solirubrobacterales bacterium | reverse complement strand
GGTCCGCGGTCGTGACCTGATCGCCGGCCTGCCGAAGACGGTCACGCTCCGCTCCGAGGAGATCCGCGAAGCGCTCGATGAACCGGTCGGCCACATCGTCGACGCGGTCGAGGAGACCCTCGACCGCGCGCCCCCAGAGCTGGCTGGCGACATCACGGACCGGGGCATCATCCTCGCCGGCGGCGGCGCACTCCTACGAGGTCTGGAGCAGCGCCTGCGCGAGGGGTGCGAGATGCCCTGTCAATTGGCCGAGTCGCCACTGGAGTGTGTGGCAGTCGGCTCGGGGCTCTCGCTCGAGGAGTTCGAGACGATCCACCGCGCTGAAGAGAGGAACTCGAGGGCCTCACATTCCGCTCAGGAATGGGGCGCTCGATCGGCCCTCCAGGAGGTTCCGACCCCTCGGCACTGCCAAGCAGGTCGTTCGATCTCAGCGAAAGGAATCGGCGGTGACGCGGTCCCGCGGCCCCGGAGACACATAGATTGGGGTCCTTCGTGGGTTGGCCGATGGCGGCGTCAGCCTCGTCGCCGTCGCACGAGCCGCCGTGGGTGGGTCGTGTCCTCTGGCTGGCTCGAGAGAGACCTGAAACGATCGATAGGGTTTCATTGAATCGCCTGCCCCGTCGCTGGGTCGAAGATACGAGGGTCATGATCTACTTCCGACACATCTTGGTCGTCTGCGAGGATTCCCCGAACGGCGATCTGGCCTTGTTCACGGCGGCAGGCCTCGCCGAGCAAACGGGCGCAAAGCTCACGGTTGCGGCGATTGCGGACATCAACATGCCAGGGTACAAGCGCTGCTGCGGAACCGGAGCGATGTACCTGAATTATACCGAGCGCGAGGACGCAGGCGACCGCCTTCGTCGAGCCGCCCTGCTCCTGACGGACGGGCCGGACGCGGAGTTGGTCACCGCGTTCGGGCCCAGGGCGAAGGCGCTCATCGGCGCCGCCGCGGAGCACGAATGCGATCTGATCGTCGTACCGGCATCACCCCGCTCTCGCATCCCGGGCCTCGCCGCCAACGACGACGCGCGGCGGCTGCGGAAGCTGTCAACGGTCCCGATTCTGCAGACACCCCCCGCCGCCGCCCGCAGCGTCAGCCGGAGGACATCCGACGGTCGGAGGCATGGCTGAGATCGGAACGGGTGACCGCGTGTACTCGATCGCGGCTCAGGAACCGGGGTATCGGTCGTCGCGACCACCCCGCCCTACCTCGTAGGCTGGGATGACCGGCACGAGTCCGAGGTCTTTCCGGGCTCGGACATCTTCATTCAACACCTCGGGGACTCTCAGGAGCGATAGCGCAAACGGCCCATCCGACTTCCATTGCCAGCCTCGGAACATCGCTGTTACAGAGATTGGAAAACTGGAGCCGGGAGGATTCGCTTTCTTGGCATTGGGGCGACGGGCGGGACGCCGGGCGAGGGGCGAAGTTCCCACCGGTCGTCGAATACACCGAGATCCCCGTCGGCGCTGGGATCGAGGGGTCTCGGTCAACCTCGACGGGGTCCATCGGGCGCGGCGCCTGATCGCGGCAGCCGAGCGCGGTCTCCTGTTGGATTCGGCACGAGGCTAGCCACCACCTCGACGTACTCGCGCAGGCGCTGGATGCCGAGGAAGCGCTCGGCGACTCGCTGTCGCGCCGCCTTGCCGATCAGGCCGGCGCGCTCTGGGTCGGCGAGCAGACTGCAGATCGCGGTGCCGAACGCTGCGAGGTCGTGCGGGTCGTCGATCAGAATGCCGGACTTGCCGTCGACGATCTGATCCTGGATGCCACCGACGCGACTGGCGACGACCGGCCGCTCCTTCCACATGCCCTCGGCGACGGTCATGCCGAACCCCTCGGCGGTGCTCTTCTGCACAAGCACGTCGGCGCGGCGCTGTATCGCGTTGACCATCGCCCCGTTCTCCTCGAGGTCGACCATCGGCAGGCTGACGACGTGGGCGCGTCGGCGCAGTGCCTTGGGCAGCGCGTCCCAGGCGGCGGCTAGTTCCCGGAAGACGGATTCGCCCTCCGGGTCGTCTGACACCGAGCCGAGAGCGGGCCCGGCCAGGACCAGGTGGACATCCGGGTCGTCGACGTGGTCGGTGAAGCAGCGGAGCACCCCGAGGTGATCCTTCAGGCTGTCCCAGCGCGAGATCTGGGCGACCAGTTTGGCCCCGACGGGCAGCGATTCCTCCTGCAGTAGGTCGGCGCGTCGCTCCACCCGGCCGGGTGTCCCGTCTCCGCGCGTGAAGGTCGGGGCGTCTTGCGGAAAGCGAGTCGCGATGCCGATCTCCCCGAGGATCGCCTCGACCTTCCCCTTCCCCATCTCCTCGTTCTTCGGGCTGAACGGATCGAGGGAGGGCGCCATCACCCAGCAGCGCGCCCGGTCCTGCCCGTCCCAGAAGTACTCCCGCCGGGAGAACACGTACGCGTCCGCCGTCTCGACGTACGGGCGAAGGAAGTCCCAGGCGCGATGGACCAGCTCGTTTGGCCGGTCGGCCCCGATATGGCACCTCCACACGACCCTCGCCCCCGCCGCCTTCATCGCCGGGGCGAGCCCGGCCGGCTGGGGGTCGTGGAGGTAGACCACGTCCCCGGCCTGCAGCGGGCCCGTCAGGTGCGGGGCGGTTGCCGCGAGCGCCTCCTCGTACAGGCGCCGCTCCGGCTCCCCGAGCGGGCCTCCGTCCCCGGGCTCGCCGTGCAGGTTGTTGTGGAGGCGCTTGGTGATGGCGAAGAACTCGGGACGCTCGCGCAGCACCACCCAGCGGGTGTCGACACCGGCGCCGCGCACGTAGGGGAGCAACCCGTACAGGATCTCCGCCACGCCACCGCCGCGGGCCGTCGAGCTGACGTGCCAGATCGCCCGGCCGGCGAAGAGTTCGCGCGCCCTTGCCGCAGCCTGCTCGATCACAGTGAACTGGTCGCCGAGCAGCGGCTCGAAGCGCTCCAGCGGGCGCGGAGGGATCTGCATTAACTTCGGCTTGGCCACGGGTGCCAATCCTAAGAGCTACACGGCCTCCTGAATAGGATAGGGGTGGTTGCCCCAGCGTCGTGCTCGCGGCGGCGATCCTCGGGGCGCTCTTCGGTGGCGGCCTGCAGGCAGCGCCTAGTCACCCATCCTGATTGGGGGTCGTAGGGGTGATCGGATGTATGCCGTCGCATGCCGCTGACATGCCGTGGGTTCTTGGACAGACTCAGCTCTTCCCGCCAGCGACGATGTGATCGTACGTGCCGCTCCTTGTTCCGGCAGGGGATATCGCTGCAATCGAGATCGGGCGCTGGTGGGGACTGCAGACTGTCGGGCAGGAGCCGTCGCAATTGGTGCCGCGGCCAGCTGAAGGGGACGGGGGCGGGCTCGTGAACGTTCGCGCCAGATCGAGTGTGCGCAGGCTCGCGCCCAGCACCGCGCCGTCCGCCGAGGCCCTGGAACCGCTCGCCGCCTGACCAGATCGCGCCACCGGTGCCGCGAAGATATCCCATCGCCTTCGCCCCGATGCCGGTTGACAACGGCGGGCGGCCCTCTACCCTCGGTCTACTGATCCGATGGCGAATCCGGTCGCTCACAGCCAGCCGAGCTCGAGGGAGGAGGGGGGCGGAGCCAGGCCCGCCACGATGTGCGAGGCGTTCCAGGCCACCGCGGAGCGCTACGCCGACCAGGTGGCCATCCGCAGCGTCGACGGCGCGCAAGAGCTGACCTTCGCCGACTACGCCGACCGCGTCCGGCGGATCGCCGCTGGGCTGGCGTCGATCGGCGTCGAGCGCGGCGACACGGTGGCGCTGATGATGTCCAACCGGCCGGAGTTCAACCTCTGCGACACCGCCGCGGTGCACCTCGGCGCCACGCCGTTCTCCGTCTACAGCACGTCCTCGCCCGAGCAGATCACAGAGATCCTCTCCAACGCCGAGCCCCGGGTGACGATCGCCGAGCCCCAGTTCCTGAGCCGGATCGAGGCAGCGCGCGAGCGGGGCGCACCGACCGGGGAGGTCGTCTGGGTGGAGGGATCGGCGGACGGCGCGATCGGTCTCGACCAGCTCGAGCAGAGCGGGGACCCCGGGTTCGACTTCGACGCCGCCTGGCGCGCGGTCGAGCCGGACGACGTGCTCACCCTGATCTACACGTCGGGCACCACCGGGCCGCCGAAGGGGGTCGAGCTGACCCACGCCAACATGCTCGCCGAGTGCTACGCCGTGGCCGCCGTGGTGCCGATCGAGGCGGGCACGCGGATCACCTCCTTCCTTCCCTCCGCCCACATCGCCGACCGCTGGTCGAGTCACTACAACCAGATGATCTTCGGGGTCGAGATCACCACCGTCCCCGATCCGAGGGCGATCGCCGCAGCGTTGCCGAGTGTGCGACCGACCCTGTGGGGCGGCGTGCCTCGCGTGCTCGAGAAGCTGAAGACGGCCCTCGAGGCGGCGATCGCCGCCGACCCCGACGAGCAGCGCCGCGCCGCGATCCTGAAGGCGATCGATGTGGGGCTGCAGAAGGTGCGCCTCGAGGCGGCGGGGGAGCCGGTGCCCGGGGAGCTCGCCCAGGCGCACGAGGCGCTCGACGCCAACGTCCTCTCCGTCCTGCGCGAGCGGATCGGCCTCGACCAGGTCGAGTGCCTGATCTCGGGGGCGGCCCCACTGGCCCGCGACGTGCAGGAGTTCCTCCTCGCGCTAGGGCTTCCCGTGGCGGAGCTCTACGGGATGTCGGAGTGCTCGTGCGTCGCGACCTTGTGCAGCCCGTCGGAATCCAGGGTGGGCTATGTCGGCAAGCCGCTCCCGGGGGTCGAGGTCAAGGTTGCCCCCGACGGTGAGCTTCTGGTCCGGGGCGAGATCGTGATGCGAGGCTACCGCGGCCAGCCAGAGAAGACCGCGGAAGCGCTCGACCCCGAAGGCTGGCTGCGTACGGGGGACATCGGGGAGATCGACGACGAGGGCTACGTGCGGGTGGTCGACCGCAAGAAGGAGCTGATCATCAACGCCGCCGGCAAGAACATGTCGCCGGCGAACATCGAGGGCGCGCTGAAGTCGGCCAGCCCCCTGATCGGGCAGGCGGACTGCATCGGCGACGAGCGTCCCTACAACGTCGCACTGCTGGTGCTCGACCCCGACGCCGCCGGCGCCTTCGCGGCGGCGAACGGCCTGAGTGACGCGTCGGTGGAGGCGGTGGCGGCCGACGAGCGGGCCCAGGCGGCGATCGCCGAGGCGGTCGAGCGCGCGAACGAGCGCCTGTCGCGGGTCGAGCAGATCAAGCGCTACCGGATTTTGCACGAGGAGTGGCAGCCCGGCGGCGACGAGCTGACCCCGACGATGAAGCTGAGGCGCAAGCCGATCCTGGAGAAGTACGCCTCGGTGATCGAGGAGCTCTACGCGGACTGAGCTCGTCGTCGCGTCGCGCGCTCAGTCAACCCTCGCCTTCGGCAGTGACCACTCCCGCCTGATCGCGACGAGGCGGTTGGCGAAGATGGGAGGCTGAGAGCGACGCCGCGAGGGAGCGACCGGCGCCGAGTTCGACCAGGACGACGCCAGGCCGCGCCGCCGGCAGAGTTGCGCCGCCACCTCGTCCCCTTCTTCGAGGACCGCCGCCTGCGGGAGATCACGACCGCAGTGCTCACCGCGCTCATCGCGGAACTCCCACGGTTGAGCATCCGATCGCTCGTCCGCCGTGTGACTGACTGAACCGATGTCGGGATCGGCGCTTGGTGGACGCACTCGATGTCGCAAGCACCGGTGTCTGGCGACCGTCGCTCAGCCGGCCAGCCAGATTGCGCCGTCGCGCATTTCGACCGGGAACGTCTTCAGGGGTCGGGCGCCGGTTGTCGCCTTGACGGCGCCGGCCAGTGGCTTGAATGCACCCTGGGGGCCCTGCACCATCTCGCCTGTTTCGACGTCATAGAGGGCTGCGTGCCGTGGACATTCCAAGCATCCCTCTGAAGTCACGTGGCCACTGCCCAGCGAGGCGAACAGATGCCGACAGCGGTTGGAGACGGCGAATGGCTTGCCGGCGCTGATGCCAACCGCCAGGGCTCCGTGCGGTGTCTCCTCCACAACGGCCACCTGCGACGCATCGAGATCCTCGACTGCCAGGAGGCGGGTCGCGGACTGTCCAGAGTCGTCTGACACCTGGCGCATCTTACGGTGTCTGTCGCGCGCCAAACGAAGTTGGGATCGTCCGGCCGCTGAGGCTGGATGCCGTCTGCGATCTGGATCTCACCGGTGGCGGGGGATCGTCGTTTCGAGCCCTTCAGCGTGCGGTCCGCCGCCTCAACGATTCGCCCCGCGAAGTCCTCGGCCATCAGCGGAGTTCTTGCGGAGCTTGAACCAATGCAATATGAGCGTACAAGCGGCTCTTGGCGCGGGACCAGTGCCAGTCCTGGACGGCCACTCGCTCGACGATCCGCGGGTGGTCGCGAGAGAAGAATCGGGCCCCCACCATATCTCTCGCACCACCATGGATCCCTCGTTCTGGAGGGCTTTCGTGTCCTTGAAGGCGTCAGCAACAGCCGTACGATGGTCACCGACCCGGATGGCAACCGCCTGGATGTGGGGCAGCCGCCGGGCTGACGGCGGCCCGAGAGCGGCTGCAGCGATGCAGCCATCCGACCGTCTCGCCCGTGGTGCACGGCGGATCGTCGGGCGCCTCGTGGTGCCGGTCTTGGTACCGGACGACGGAGTAGAACTCAGCTCTTAGACGGCTGCGCCCCAGACGAGCAGGGACTGAGGATCATCCGGGTCGACCTTGACCTGGACTGTGCCGCCCTGCTCCACTCCCTTCAGCGTCTGCTCGTGCATCGACTGACTCGTGCTGACCCTGTAGTCCTCACCCTGGGCGGGATGCACCGTCAGCTGGAAATCGATCTGGTGTCCACCGCCGAGCTGCGTGCCGACCTCGCTCATCGAGTCGGCCGTGGCGGTTGCGTCGACGCCCGACTGGTTGATCTTCGCGATCTTGTCGCGTTCCTTCATCTGACCGCCGGGACTGACGGCCTGTTTGGCAGTTCCCTTGATCTTGTCCAGAAATCCCACGTCTGCTCCTCGCGATTGGTTACGGCGATCAGATCAGATCGCCGGAGGTGCAGACGAACTCATCGCCACCCCAGCGGACGATTGGATCGTATGGGCGCAGCCTCGCCTGAAGTCCGTTAAAGGCGCTGCGCAGCAGGGCGTCTCCGGCGGCATGGCCTGAGTGATCGTTGGTCTCCCTCAGTCCATCGGCATCGATGAAGACGAGGGTCAAGTCCCCTTCCGGGCGGTTGGCGCGCTCGATCTCGTGGCGCAGGAGGATTTCCCCCAGGCCCCTACTGCAGGCGCCTGTCAGCTCGTCGAGTTGGGAGCGCTCCATCTCACCTCGCAGGAACTCACGGTCCCTCGCAGCAGCTTCCCGGTCCCGGGCCGCCCTTTCGCGATCGGCTGCCGCTTTCATCCGAGCGGTTGCAGCAAGGCCACGGGCGGAGGTGCGAGGTCGGCGACCTGCTCGCGCTCGGATGCACGGTGGTCGCGATGGCGGGCGTTTTCATCGCGCCGCTCGACGTAGGCCTCATCGGCCGCGGTCCGAGGTGAGGCGTGATCGCAACCGATCCAGGGGCGGGGGAGTGCACCGCGGCTTGGCAGCGCTCGAGCGAGCTCTGCGTGGCTCCGCCAAGACCGTGGACGGCCGAGCAAGCAGGGAATTCCGAACTTCCATAGGCCTCTCACCGAGGTGGCCCGGCGCGACGATTCAGGGCTCTGCTCGCTCGAGCCGTTGCCGATCACACAAGGAGACTGATCCGAAGGTGCCAACCGGGGTGCATGCGCTGGTCGTCGGCTTGTGACCGATCTCTTGGGACCTTCTGCCTCGCACCGCCGCCGATGGGTTCCATCGCCGTATGCAGGTTTGATGTCCGGGTCTCACCGCTGCTCTAGCGTTCCTTCAGCACCGAGTACCAGACCCGCTCTGCCACCCGCGCCAGCGCGTCGCCGGTGCGCGCGAGGCGGCGGTAGAGCTCGCGCCGCGCGGTGACCTTACGAAGGTCCTGATCCTCCACCAAGGCGGACATCGCGACCCGGTAGCTGTGCTGGAGGTGGCGCTGGTCCTTGACGGCGCGGTCTGCGAGCGTGGTCGCGCCGCTTCTATCGTCTTGCGCGAACATCGTGAAGGCCTCGGCGAGGCGCTTGGTGCCGTCGGCCAGCTCGACGGCCATCTCCGCGATCGCGTCGTCCGGCGCGGTTTGCATCGCTTCAGCCTCGCCGACGATGTTCTTGGCGCTATTGAGGATGTCGTCCAGCCCGCGCGACAGCTCGTAAATGTCCTCCGGCTCGAGCGGGGTCGAGAAAGCCGTGGTCAGAGTTTCGCGCAGCTGGCGCTTGCGGTCATCTGCCTTGTGCTCGCATTCGCGTAGCCGATCGGCCGCGGAGGCGTCACCGCCCGCCCACGCGACCAGCTCATCCATCCCCTCAACCGTGATCGCCGACTGTTGCTGGAGGATTCCGAGCACGTCGGGTGCCTCGGGTAGGAACCAATGCCTGCGGGTCATCGAATCTCCCTCCAGATCAACAGCATTATCGCCCCGAGTGCAGCTGAGGCCGGAAGCGTCAGCAGCCAGGCGAAGGCGATCGAGCGCACGACGCTCCAGCGAACGTGGTGCCAGCGTCGGCGGCGGGCGCCGACGCCGACGACCGATGAGGCGACAACCTGCGTCGTCGACACCGGCGCACCAAGGTAAGTCGCGGGAAGGATCACCGCCGTCGAAGCGCTCTGGCTGGCGAACCCATCGATCGGCGCCAAGCGGAAGATCCTCCGCCCGATCGTGCGGATGATCCGCCAGCCGCCCATCGCGGTTCCGAGGGTGAGGGCGGCGCCACAGGTGAGCTTTACCCAGAGCGGCACCGACAGCGTGTCGAGGTGGCCGCTGGCCAGCAGCAACGCCGCGATCACACCCATCGCCTTCTGGGCGTCATTGGCACCGTGGCCGAAGGAGAGAGCGGCGGACATTGCCCACTCCGCGCCGCGGATCGGCTCCTTGACGCGGCGGGTGGCCCGCCTCAGGAGGCGCACGTTGAGCCGCGCGAAGACAACTCCGAACCCGAGCCCAAGGGCGGGTGACACCGCCAGGGCAATCAGCACCCCGAAGACCCCGACCGGTTTCAGGCCTTCCAGGCCGCCCCACTGGATCGCGTCGACGCCGGCCTCGGCGAATGCGGCGCCGACGAGACCACCGACCAGAGCGTGGGCGGAGCTCGAGGGTAAGCCACGCCACCAGGTCAGGAGGTTCCAGAGAGTTGCCGCGAGGACCCCGGAGCCGATCACCTCAACTGCCTGAGCCGCAGGAACCGTGACGATTCCGGCGATCGTGTCAGCCACCGCGCTGCCGACCAGGAGTGCTCCAAGCATGTTGAAAGTGGCGGCGAGAACGATTGCCTGCCCGGGGCTGGCGCCGTGCGTCGCGACGAGGGTCGCAATCGCATTGGCGGCGTCGTGGAATCCGTTCGTTAGCGCGAAGGCGATCGAAAAAGTGATGGCAAGCCCGAGTTCCACCTCGCCATCATCCCCTCGGCCGTCAATGCTGGGCTCGACAACGCTGGCTGGTTGCCTTGGAAGACCGCACCGCATCCACCCGCTGAAAGTCTCGCAAGCGCAGGGAAGCGGGTCACCTCGACGCGATCAGGTGAGCTGAGCGACCTCGACTATCTTCCGCCGATGGGATCGAGGCTGCGTCCTCCTCTAGCGCCATGGGTCCGGTGGGCTGCCCGAGCGGATCCGCCCCCGGAAGCTCTTCGCCGCAGCGCCCCCCCACCGGCACCCGGTTCCTCGGCCTCTCCGGCGCCTACCGACCGCCGGTGCGTCGGCGAACGGGTTCGGCATTTACGCTGATCGCGGTTCCGGCGCGGATCGATCGAGCAATGAAAAGAAAGGGACCCCGCTGTAGGAAGAACCCCGGATCGCGGGGGTTCTCTGCGTTTCAGGGTTCGGCACGGCGAGCGCCTATCCATTCTTAGTCCGGCGAGAAACTACGTAGGTTAGGCGCGTGAACACGACCGACTTCGCACAGGTCGGGGCCGAACAGGCAACCGGTTTTCGCTTCGCCCACTGGGAGGCGGTACGGCGCTGCGCGCTCGGCCTCTACTTCGTGTCGCTGGTCGGGTGGAGCGCGCACTACGGGATCCCCGTCCAGCGCGAGCTCGTGATCGCCTGGACCTGCGGTGCCCTCGCCTGCGCCTCGCTCGGCCGGCACCGGCGGCAGATCCTCCAGCTCGTCCTCGACTGGCTGCCGATGGTGTTGGTGCTCGGCGCCTACGACTTCACCCGCGGCGCGGCGGACTCGCTTGGGATCGGCGTCCACGCGCACCCGATGATCGACTTCGACCGCTTCCTCTTTTTCGGCGAGACGCCGACCGAGTGGCTCCAGGCCCGCCTCTACGAGCCCGACGTCGTCAACTGGTGGGACATCGCCTTCACGCTCGTCTACACCTCCTACTTCATCGTCCCCTTCGCGGTCGCCGGCGTCCTCTGGGTCCGCGACAGGCTCGCCTTTCTGCGCTTCATCGGGCGCCTCGTGTCACTCGTGCTCGCCGGCCTCGCCACCTACATCGCC
>DATAIY010000038.1:0-1731 GCA_036262475.1 Solirubrobacterales bacterium | reverse complement strand
AGCTCCGGGGGTGGGACTCGAACCCACAACCCTTCGATTAACAGTCGAATGCTCTGCCGATTGAGCTACCCCGGAACGCAAAGTCCGGCGCGATGCCGGACCGCTCGGAATTTACCGACTCAGGTCTCGACCCGCTGGGTGCGGGCGATTCGCTCGACCAGCGCGGCTCGCTCGCGGCTGAGCGCGGCCCGGCGCTCGTAGTCGCCGCGCTCGCCGGCTGCGGCCAGCTCGTCCTCGAGCCGCCGCTGCTCCAGCAAAAGGAAGTTGAGCTCCATCGACTCGCGCGAGGCGGGCTGGTCGCGGGAGAGCATCACCAGTTCGGTGACGAGGCCCGCCATCTCGTCGTCGTGCGGGAGGTTGGAGGCCGGATCGCCCGGGTTCTCGCGCAGCCAGGCGGTGGCGCGGATCCCGGTCGGAGAGAGGTGGGCGTCGGTCAGGCGCCCGAGGTACTCCCGACCCTCCTCCGGCAGGGCGATGCACATCGCCAGCAGGGCGCGCTCGCGGCGCTCGCGGGAGGTCAACTCGACCGCCCGCCGCGGCGACTGCACGGTCGCCGCGACGCCACCGCGTGCGGGCGCGGAATCGGCTCCCCCACTCGTCGGCCGCGCCGCCACCACCCTGCCCATCACCATTGCGGGCTCGAGGTCGAGGCGCTCGGCGATACGGCGCACGAGGTCGTCGCGGCTAGCCGACTCCCGCATCCCGCCCAGAATCGGCGCCACCTCGCTCAGCGCCCGGTCGCGTTCGACCGGGGAGGCGACATCGGTGCCGTCGAGCACCAGGCTGACCTGAAAATCGGTCAACTCCACCGCGGCCTCGACCAGGCTGCGGAAACGCTCGGCGCCTCCGGGCTCGGCCATCATCTCGGCCGGGTCCACCCCGGCCGGCATCGCCGCGACCCGCAGCCGCATCTTGCGCCCGGCGGCGACCCGCTGGGCCCGCAGCATCGCCTCCTGGCCGGCCGAATCGGCGTCGAGCGCCAGCACTACCTCCTCGACCATCCCCGAGAGGGTCGCCACCTGCTCGCCGGTGATCGCGGTCCCCATCACCCCCACGGCCTCCTCGACCCCGGCCTGGTGCAGCGCCAGAACATCGGTGTAGCCCTCGACCACGACCGCCCGCGCCGCCTTGGCGATCGCCGCTTTGGCGAGGTCGACGCCGTAGAGCATCTGGCTCTTGTGGAAGAAGTCGGTCTCGGCGGTGTTGACGTACTTGGCTCCTTGGTCGGAGCGCATCGCGCGGCCGCCGAAGCCGAGGGTGCGGCCGCGGCGGTCGCGGATCGGGAACATGATCCGCGAGCGGAAACGGTCGTACTCGCCACCGCTGCGTCCGCGCTGAACCAGGCCGACGCCGCGCAGCTCCTCGACGCTGAACCCGGCCTGCTGCCCTCGAACCAGGATCTTGTCCCAGGCGCTGGGCGCGAAGCCGACGCCGAAGGCCCGCAGCGCCTCCTCGCCGAGGCCGCGCTCGGCGAGGTACAGGCGCGCCTTGCCGGCCTCCTCCGAATCCCAGAGGTAGCTCGCGTAGTAGGCGGCGGTCCGTTCCAGCAGCTGCTCGAGGCGACGCCGCTGCTGGCGCTTGGCCTCCGCCCGCGGGTCCTCCTGCTCACGCTCTAGCTCGACCCCGTAGCGGTCGGCGAGCAGCTCCACCGCCTCGGCGAATCCCAGCCCTTCCTTCTCCTCGACGAACTTGATCACGTCGCCGCCGACCCCACAGCCGAAGCAGTGGTAG
>DATAIY010000037.1:0-6185 GCA_036262475.1 Solirubrobacterales bacterium | reverse complement strand
GAGATCCTCGACAGCCTCGCCTCCTACTGCCAGCGGATCAACGACTCAGGTCACTAGCTGCCGGTGGCCGAGCCGGGCTCGGGCCAGGCTCCGTGATCGCGAACCCAGTCCCGCCGCTTCTCGAACGGCTGGGCGACGTAGTCGCGCATCGCCTCGATCGCCTCGTCGGTGACGATCGTTTTCAGCCACTCCTCGGCCTCGACCCGCAGGCCCTCCTGCATCGGCAGGTTGGCGCCCCGCACGACCGACCGCTTGGCGGCGGTCAGGGCGACGGCCGAGCGCTCTCGGAGCCGTTCGGCGACCTCGAGCGCGCGGGCTTTGGCGTCGTCGGCGAGCTCGTTGACGATGCCGAGCTCGAGCGCCCCCTCGGGGGTGACGTAGCGGCTGCGAAGCAGGAAGTCGAGCGCCCGGCTACGGCCGATCGCCCGCTCCAGCAGCTGCGAGCCGGTGCCGGTGAGGATGCCGAGGCTGGCCTCCGGGAAGCCGACGAGGTAGTCGCCGCGCTGCATGATCCGGATGTCGCAGTTGAGCGAGAGCTCGAGGCCACCGCCACCGGTGTCGCCGGTCATTGCCGCGATCACCGGCTTGTCGAGGTAGGAGAGCGACTGCAACAGCTGGTGCCAGCCGTAGATCAGGTCGTAGGAGCGCCGGATCAAGTCCTCGCGGTCCTCCGCCAGGTCGACCAGCTCCTCGACGCTGTAGTGGGTGATGTAGCGGTCGGGGATCGCGCCGGTGATGATCACGACGCGGACGTCGGGTTCGCGCCAGCGCGGCAGCATCTCCGCCAGTTCGCCGGCGCTCTCGCCGACGAAGTAGTTCATCGGCGGGTTGTTGTGCGCGGCGATGACGATCCCGTCGCGCTCCTCCACGTCCCAAACACTCATGAGCGAACCTCCGCTGGTTGTCCGTTGGGCATGACCTCTTCGGCGAGCTGCCGCATCGACTCGTTCCCGGCGCTCTCATGCGTCCTCCCCGAGCGAGAAGGCACGCCGCAGGGCGGCGACCCGATCGGCGACGACGCGACCCGAGGAGTCGGCGTCGGGGACGAAGACCTCCCAGGCGTGGAAGGCGCCCGGATGGACGTGCAGGTCCGTCGCTACGCCGGCCTGCATCAGCGCCAGCGCGTAGGAGACGCTCTCGTCGCGGAGGGCGTCGAGCTCACCGACGTCGATCCAGGCCGGCGGTAGGCGGGAGAGGTCGGTGCTGCGCGCCGGCGCCGCCGAGGGGTCTACCGAGTCGGTCCCCCAGCGCTCGCCGAGCAGCGCCTGCCAGCCCTCGCGGCTCGCCCAGCCGTCGAAGACCCCGATGTCGTCGATCTCCTCGCACGAGGGCGTCTCGCAGCGATCGTCGAGCATCGGGTAGAGCAGCATCTGCAGGGCGAGCGTCGGGCCGCCGCGGTCGCGGGCCACCAGCGCCGTCGCCGCCGCCAGGCCGCCGCCGGCGCTGCCGCCGTAGACGGCGATACGACTGGCGTCGATCCCCAGCCGCCCGGCGTTCTCCGCGGTCCATGCCAGGCCCGCATAGCAATCCTCGACCGGCGCCGGATGCGGGTTCTCGGGGGCCAACCGGTACTCGACTGAGACGGCGGCGCATCCGACCGCGAGGCAAAGCGCGCGGGCGATCGCGTCCTCGGTCTCGATGCCGCCGATCACCATCCCGCCGCCGTGGATGTAATAGAGCGTCGGCAGCGCCCCCTCGGCGCCCACGGGGCGGTAGACCCGCAGCTTGACCTCCGGGTCGCCCGGCGGGCCCGGTACCAGGTAGTCCCTAGTGGCGACGCCGGGATCGGACTCCTGCCCCCCGGCCGCCATCAGCTCGCCGAAGGTGGCGCGCCGCTCGACCGGATCGGCGATGCCGGCGAGGCCGCGCGGGCCAGTGGCAGCGATGAAGGCGTCGAGACCGTCGACGAGCTGGGGGTCCATCCGGTCGCGCAGCGTCACCTGGCGATTCTCCGCAACCGCGCGAGGGCCAGGCCGCCGAGTTGGAATCGCGTTGGCGAAACGTCCAAGCGGACGCCGGGCGCCCTAGCGGGAGGTGAAACCCAGGATCAGCTGCGCGGCCTCGAGCGGGACGTCGAGCTGGGGACAGTGGTCGATCCCGTCCAGCTCGATCCAATCGGCGCCGGGGAGCCACTCGTCGTGGTAGCGCGCGGCGCTCGACGGCCACGACAGGATCAGATCGGCCGTTCCCCAGACGATCCGCAGCGGACACTCGATCCGCTCCGCGTCGAGGTGAAAGCCTTCGCGACCGGCGTACTCGACCAGCGGCAGAACCTCGCAGCGGGTGACGCCGACGATCTGGTGAGCGAGCAGCTCGGCCGGGATGTGCTCGAAGTTCGTCGCGATCAGCTGCGTCGCCAGGCGGCGGCCTCGATCGTGCTGACGATCGCCTCGGCTTGCGCCGCGACCGGCTTCAGCTGCTCGTACATGGTCACGAACTGCCCCAGCATCTCCCTGAACGACTCGTCGCCCTCGGCCCAGCCTCCGGCGGGAGCGAAGGCGACCACGGACTCCGCCCGGCCTCGTGCGGCGAGCTGCAGCGCGATGTAGCCGCCGAGGGAGTTGCCAACGATGTGCGCCGTCTCGAAGCCCGCCTCGTCCATCGCCCGCTCGACCGCGTCGACGATCAGCGCGTCGCTGACCGCACCCTCCAGGGGAGGGCCGCCGGCGTGGCCGAGCAGGGTCGGGGCAAGGACGTCGTGGCTGCGCTCGAGCGCCGGCAGGACCAGGTCCCAGGTCCTCCAGGTGTCGGTGAAGCCGTGCAGGCACACGAGCGGGGATCCCGAGCCGCCGCGGTGGGAGGCGGTGAAGGTGGAGAGCATCCGCAGAGTGGCTCGCTCAGTCGTAGGAGGCGTAGCGGCTGTGCAGCATCAGGTCGTTGCCGTCGGGGTCGGTGAAGAAGGCCATGTGGCAGACCCCGGTGTCCATGATCTCGCCGAAGAACTCGACGCCCATGGCCTCGAGCTCGGCTCTCGCCGCGGGGACGTCATCGACGTGCAGCGCCGGGTGGGCGTTCTTCTGCGGCGCGAACGCCATCCCCATCTTCTCCGGCTCCCAGATCCCAAAGCAGGTATCGCCGGCCCAGAACTCGAAACGGCCGTGGTCGTCGGGTCGCAGCCCGAGCGTCCCGACGTAGAAGCTTCGCGATCGCTCGGCGTCCCGAGAGGGAACTCCGATGAAGTCGGTCCTGGTGATCGTCACCCAATCCTCCTTCTCTTCCGCAGTGGAGATCAGTTGGAGTCGATTATGAGGGGACCTTGGAGAGCTCGCCCACCAGCAGCGCGAGGTCCGAGCCGATCTGGTCCCACGTGTATCTCCCGAGCACCTGCTCACGTGCCCTCTCGCCGCGAAGCCGGCGGGCGGGCGCGTCGTTGACCGCCTCGACCATCGCGTCGGCGAGGGCATCCGCGTCGTCGGGGGGGACGAGCCAGCCGGTATCGGGGTCGTCGACGATCGCGGCCGGGCCGCCGCGATCGACCGCGATCACCGGTAGGCCGCACGCCATCGCCTCGACCAGCACCTGGCCGAACTGCTCCTTTATCGAGGCGTGGACGAGCAGGTCGGCCGCGTTGAGGAAGTCGGGCAGATCCGCGTGGGAGTGCCAGCCGGCGAGAAAAGCATCCGAGAGCTCGAGGCGCTCGATCGTTTCGATCGGGTGCTCCCCCTCCCACTCGCCTGGATAGCCGCCGAGCAGGACGAGGGCGGTCCTGCCGAGGAAGCGCGGACGCGCTTGCCCGTAGGCCTCGAGCAGCAGCGGCAGGCGCTTGACCTCGGTGAACCGGCCGGTGTACAGCAGGACTGTCCCGTCCAGCGCCTCCAGATCCGACTCCGAGTAGGCGACGCTGCCGGGGCCCGACCCCGGCCTCCATCCCTGGGGCTGGTCCACCAGGTGGCGCCGCCAGTGAACGCGAGGGTCGACCTCGCGCGGGGCAAAGCTGGAATCGAAGCCGTTGGGGACGCAGACGAAGCGATCCGGGTCGAGGTCGAGCACGGCGCTGGCGCGCTCCAGGCCCGCGGCGCTGCTGACGACGATTCGCTCACAGCAAGCAGCCCAGCCCCGGATCCGCTCTGCCCAGACCTCAGCATGGGTCCAGCTCCCGGGGGCGCCGGAGGCGATTCGCTCCAGCATCAGCAGCTCGGTGCCGTGGACGTGGCCGATCACCGGAAGCCCGGGAAAGTCGCGACCGGCGGCCTCGTTCAGCGGGGTCAGATGATGGAGATAGAGAAGGTCGGCGTCGGCGGCCCCGGCCAGGTGCAGCTCTCGGGTCCAGGCGTTGACCTGGATCTCGTAGGCGCCATCGTCAAGAGAAGCCAGGACCGGATCCTCGGCGTCGGGACGATCCTCGTAGGAGGCATGCATCGGCGCGGTCCCGGCACCGCCCTCGAATCGGAGCCGGTCCTCGCTGAGCAGTGCCGGCGTGAAGTCGACCGCCCGCAGGTTCAGCCCGGAATAGAAGCTCGGCGCCAGGGCGTGCTCCCCGTGATCGGTGCGTGAGCCGGAGAGCACCGTGACCTCGAAACCGTTGCGCTCGAACTCGTGCGCGATCGCCCTGCAGACATGCGCGGACCCGCCCCGAGGGTAGAAATAGATGCCGATCAGCAGCTTGCTTGGAGCAGAGGACATCGACTCCGAGGCTACCGATGAGGAGCTTTGGCGCCGGTACCGCCTCAGAGTGCGACGAAGTGAAGGGCGGTGGCGATCTTGCGGCCGCCGACCAGCTCCTTGCCGTGCTCCTCGCGCGGGGTGTTGCTAAGCCGGCCACCGACGACCAGCGAGGCCGAGCCGCCGCCGTCGAGGTTGATCGCCTTCTCGGCGCCGACCCCAATCATCGCCTCCGCCAGCTCGGACAGGGAGAGTCCCACCTCGTCGTTGGCGCGACCTTCGCTGACGGCGGCGATCAGGTCGCCCCCGCCGAAGCCGAGGGCGGCGCGGGGATAGCGACCGGCGGTGATGTCGGAATCGAACTGGCGCCAGCCTGCCGAGAAGCCCTCGAGGTCGTGCCCCTGCCGGATCAACGATCCGCCATCGGCGACCAGCATCGGTCCAGCTTGAAGCAGGTCCCCATGGGGCTCGCTGGGAAGCTCGCCTCGCGCGGCGAGCGAGACCTCGCCGTCGTCGGCGTGGACGCAGGCGCGCAGGGCTCCCCACGGGGGGTCGAAGGGTGCGGTCGGATGGGCGCGACCGTCGATGCGGAGATCGCCCAGCGGCGGGCCGCCGGGGCGCATGTAGAAGCCGCCGATCATCGCGTTCTCGGCTCCGCTCTCAGCGCACCAGCGCAGCAGGGTCGAGGGCGGCTCCAGCGCGACTACCCGGGCACCGAACTGGGAGCGATCGAAGCGGGCCACCCAGAGAGTGGTCAGAGCGCCGTCGGCCAGGGTCAACCTGACCCGCTCGAGCGAGGGACTCGGCGCGAGGGCGGCGGATCGGCGGCTGATGGGCAGGATGGCGCGCATTGGCTTGGGCCTCGGCTGATATGCAACAGCACTTCGCGGACCGACTTGTGTCTGGATGGATACCAGCGGCCAAGGACTGCGCTCGGCCTAGCGGCTCTCCTCCGAGCGCCAGCGCCGGTAGATCTCGGCGAAATCGTCCTGCATCTCCGGGGTCAGGTTCTCGCCCTGGAGGCGGCCGGTGAGCCGGATCGTCGTCCTCATCTGGGCGATGTACTCGGTGCAGTGCGGACAGCTGGCGATATGCGCCTCGAAACGCCGGCGCTGGGAGCCCTGCGAGGCGAGGTGGTCGACGACCGAGCCTTCGAGCACTCCCCCCCAGTCCGCCGGTGTCGTAGGTGCCGGCCTGGGTGAGGCTGCCGTTAGCGGCCTGGTCGTAGGCGACGATCTGGTTGCCCGCCGGGTTGTCGGTCTGGACGAAGACTGGATGGTTCGATCGAGGGGGGGGAGGGGGTGGAACGATCGAGCGCCGGATGCGCTCGCGGAACCGACGGTGATGGCGAATAGAGCCGCGATCGCGACCAGCGCCGCGCCGGCACGAGTCATACCTTTCATTGAGTGTGCTCCTCGGGTTGAGATGGACTTGCGACATGCGGCCCTTCCCGCCCGATTCGCGTTACGGCGGATCCGCATCCAAGGTGTCCGCGACCAGCTCACCTGGCCTGTCCACCCGCGCGCTTCCTTG
The DNA here is from genome assembly GCA_036262475.1 of Solirubrobacterales bacterium. GTDB lineage: Bacteria > Actinomycetota > Thermoleophilia > Solirubrobacterales > 70-9 > VAYN01. Next base: position 50 of record DATAIY010000037.1, on the reverse strand, counting down.
GCCATTCGCCCAACGCGACTGGCGAACCATCTTGTAGGCCGCCGGCCGGC
>DATAIY010000036.1:0-8645 GCA_036262475.1 Solirubrobacterales bacterium | reverse complement strand
ACCCCAACAGCGTCAAGGAAACGACGACCGCCACCGCGTCGTCGGGCTCGACCGGGGGCGGAGAAGGACTGAGCAGCGTCGGCGGCCGCCTGCGGGCCGCGCTCGAAGCCGCCGGGCACGCCTCCAACTGGGAGATGGTCTCGGCCGCGCACTCCGCCACCGGCCACCCGATCGCCGTGATGGGACCGCAGGTCGGCTACTTCGTCCCCCAGATCCTGATGGAGGAGGACATCCACGGCCCCGGCATCGACGCCCGCGGCGCCTCCTTTGCCGGCGTCAATCTCTACGTCGAGCTCGGGCACGGGCGCGACTACGCCTGGAGCGCCACCTCGGCGACCTCCGACAACGTCGACACCTTCGCCGAGGTGCTCTGCAAGGACGCCTTCCACTACCAGTACAAGGGCAAGTGCCTGCCGATGGAAAAGCTCGAAAAGACCGAGAGCTGGTCGCCGAACACGATCGACCCGACTCCGGCGGGATCGCAGACGCTGGTCGCCTACAGGACCGTGCATGGGATCGTCTTCGCCCGCGGCAAGGTCCACGGCCGCAAGGTCGCCTTCGTCCACGAGCGCAGCACCTACTTCCACGAGGCCGACTCGGTGATCGGCTTCGCTCAGTTCAACGAACCGGAATTCCTCCGCAACGCCTCGCAGTTCAAGAAGGCGGTCTCGCACATCAACTTGCTCTTCAACTGGGGATACGTGGACTCGAAGCACATCGCCTATGCGCTCTCGGGGGCGATGCCGCAGCGCGCTCGGGGCACCTCGCCGGACTTCCCGGTCCTGGGCACCGGCCAGTACGACTGGAAGGGCTTCGATCCCAGCACCCAGACCGCCGACTACCTGCCCTTCTCCAAGCACCCGCAGGCGGTCGATCCCAGCTACCTGGTCTCCTGGAACAACAAGCAGGCGCCGGAATGGGCGGCCGCCGACGACCAGTACGACTACGGCCCCCTGCACCGACAGCAGATGATCGCCGACAAGGTGCGCGCGGGCACCAGCGGCAAGAAGAAAATGACGATCACCCAGCTGATCCAGGCGATGGAGGAACCGGCGACCCAGGACCTGCGCGGCTACCGGCTGCTGCCGACGATCTTCAAGGCGATCGGCAAGCCGAAGTCGCCGAAGCTGCGCAGCGCCCTCGCGACACTGCGCACCTGGCACAAGAACGGCGCCCATCGCCGCGACCTCAACCGTGACGGGGTCGACGAGGAAACGCCGGCGATCGAGTTGATGGACGCCTGGTGGCCAAAGCTGGTGACCGCAGAGTTCAAGCCGGCCCTTGGCAACAAGGCCTTCGAACGGCTGCAGGGCATGATTTCGATCGGCGACCACACCGGTGGATCACCGAATGCCCCCGACTTCTTCGACGGCTGGTGGGGCTACGTGTCCAAGGACCTCCGCGACCTCTACGGTCCGAAGCCGCGGGGCGCCTACAGCCGCATCTACTGCGGAGGGGGCTCGAAGAAGAGTTGCCGGGCGATGCTCCAGCAGACGCTGACCGCAGCGCTGGGGGTGACCCCGCAGCAGCTCTACGGAGGTGGCAACGGCAAGTGCGCCGCCGACCCCCAGCCGGCCTGTTACGACCAGAACCGGCCGCGGGTCACGTCGGGCGTCGAACTGGGGGCGTTCCCGTTCCAGAACCGACCGACGTTCCAGCAGGTGGTGACGCTGACCCAGAGGCTCGGTCGCTGAGCGGCCGGGTCCGACTCCAGGCGCTCAGATCGCCTCGCTAGGGTCTGGGCGTGAGAGAAGATCTTTGGTCGGCGGTCGACGAGTTCGTGGGCGAGGCCCTGGTCCCGCACGACGAGGCGTTGCAGGGGGCGCTCGACGCGGCGGAGGCGGCGGGGCTGCCCTCGATCCAGGTCTCGCCGCCGCAGGGCAAGCTCCTGCAGCTGCTGGCTCGCCTGCAGGGGGCGCGGACAGTGCTGGAGTTCGGGACGCTGGGGGGCTACAGCACGATTCTGCTGGCACGGGCGCTGCCTGCCGGCGGCCGGCTGATCACCCTCGAGGCCAATCGCGGCTACGCCGAGCTGGCGAGCGCGAGCATCGGGCGAGCGGGATTGGCAGACGTCATCGACGTCCGGGTCGGGCCGGCGCTGGAGACCCTGCCGGTTCTGGAGGCCGAGGGCGTCGGACCCTTCGACCTCACCTTCATCGACGCCGACAAGATCAACACGCCCAGCTACTACGCCTGGGCCCTGGACCACTCTCACCCCGGCAGCCTGATCGTCGCCGACAACTCGATCCGCGAAGGCGAGATCCTCAATGTCCACAGCCTCGACCCGGCCGCACCCGCGCTTCGCCGCTTCCACGAGATGCTTGCCGCGGAGCCCCGGGTAACCGCCACTACGATCCAGACCGTGGGGGTCAAGGGCTACGACGGCTTCACCATCGTCCTGGTTCTCGGCGAGTAGCAGCGGCACGTCCCTCGCTCCCTCCATCGCGACGCCCAACCGCCGACCCCTGCTATCTTTCCCGGTCGGCCAACAGTGGGCCGGTGATCGCGCCTGCCGTCCGACTCATGGGGCGAGCGGGAGTCCTGTTTTCGATACGAGTCCGGAGCAATGAAGGTTCGAGCTTCCGTCAAGCCGATGTGCGAGAAGTGCAAGGTGATCCGCCGAAATGGCGCGGTCTTGGTGATCTGCCAGAACCCGCGACACAAGCAGCGGCAGGGATAGCCCATGGCACGAATCGCGGGCGTCAACATCCCGGTCAACAAACGCATCGAAATCGGACTCACCTACATCTTCGGCATCGGTCACTCGACCGCGCAGAAGATCCTCGAGGAGACGAAAATCGATCCGGGGACGGCCGCCAAGGATCTGACTGAGGACGAGGTCATCCGGCTTCGCGAGGCGGTCGACAACCGCGAGGTCGAGGGAGACCTGCGGCGTGATCGCTCCCAGAACGTAAAACGCCTTATGGAGATCGGCGCCTATCGTGGCCTTCGTCACCGCCGCGGTCTGCCGGTCCGGGGCCAGCGAACGAAGACCAACGCGCGCGGCCGCAAGGGCCCGCGACGGTTGAGCATCGCCGGTAAGCGCAAGGCACCCAAGTAGGGAAAGAGAATGGCTGAGAAGAAACCCGCCAAAGGGCGCGCCCGTCGTCGCGTCAAAAAGAACGTCACCTACGGGCAGGCGCACATCAAGACTTCCTTCAACAACACGATCGTCACGCTGACGGACACCGACGGCAACGTGATCGCCTGGGAGTCGGCAGGTTCGGCCGGGTTCAAAGGCTCGCGCAAGTCGACTCCGTTCGCTGCCCAGGTGACCGCCGACGCCGCTGCCAAGAAGGGCATGGAACATGGCCTAGAGCGGGTCGAGGTCTTCGCCAAGGGCGCCGGTTCGGGTCGCGAGACGGCAATCCGATCGCTGCAGGCCGCCGGTCTCGACGTGACCACGGTCAAGGACGTCTCCCCGCAGGCCCACAACGGCTGCCGGCCGAAGAAGCGGAGGCGCGTCTAGATGGCTCGCGATACCTCCCCGCAGTGCAAGCAGTGCCGGCGCGAGGGCCAGAAGCTCTTCCTCAAGGGTGAGCGCTGCTTCACCGACAAGTGCGGCGTCGAGCGCCGCTCCTATCCGCCCGGCGAGCACGGTCGCGGCCGCCTGCGCCAGTCCGAGTACCGGGTGCAGCTGCGCGAGAAGCAGAAGACCCGCCGCTACTACCAGGTGCTGGAGAAACAGTTCCGCGCCTACTACGACAAGGCTTCGCGCCAGGACGGCGTCACCGGCGAGAACCTCCTGCGCCTGCTCGAGTCGCGCTTCGACAACGTGCTCGTCCGCCTCGGCTTCGCCGCCTCGCGCCGCCAGTCCCGCCAGCTGATCACCCACGGGCACTGGATGGTCAACGGTCGCCGGGTCGACATCCCTTCCTACCAAGTACGTCCCGAGGACATCATCTCGGTCAAGTCCGGCTCCTCCGCAGCGGACACGATCCAGCGGGCGACGGAACTCGTCTCGACGGTTCCCGCCTGGCTGCAGGCAGATCACGATGCCCTCACCGCCAAGGTCCTGCGCTACCCCGAGCGCTCCGAGATCTCGGCGCCGGTTCAGGAGCAGCTGATCGTCGAGCTGTACTCCAAGTAGCGCCGAAACCGAAATTTCTGAACACGCATACGCAAGGAACTCATGACCACTGACTTCCAGGTCCCCCGCATCATCTCCGAGAAGGTCGACGACCGTCGCGGCACTTTCACGATCGAGCCGCTGGACAAGGGCTTCGGCTACACCTTTGGCAACAGCCTTCGACGCGTCCTGCTCTCTTCGCTCGGCGGCGCCGCGATCACCAGCGTCCGGATCGAGGGCGTCGCGCACGAGTTCTCGACTGTTCCAGGCGTCAAGGAGGACGTCACCGACATCGTCCTCAACCTGAAGGACCTCGTCGTCCGCATGCACACCGACGCCGACGAGGTCGAGGCTCCGCTGGTCGCCACCGGCCCCGGCGAGGTCAAGGCGAAGGACATCGATCTGCCGTCCGGGGTTGAGATCCTCAATCCCGAGGCTCCGATCGCGACGCTGGAGAAGAAAACCAAGCTCGAGGTCTACCTGACGATCGGCCGCGGCCGCGGCTACTCGCCGGCGGAAGAGAACAAGTCCGACGAGCAGCCGATCGGCGTGATTCCGATCGACTCGATCTTCTCGCCGATCCGTCGCGCCTCCTACGCTGTCGCCGCCGCCCGCGTCGGGCAGCGGACCGACTTCGACAAACTCACCCTCGACCTCGAGACCGACGGCTCGATCGAGCCCGCGGCAGCGCTGCGCGAGGCCTCGGAGATCCTGATCAAGAGCCTGGCGATTTTCACCGACGCCGAGCGGGTCGAGGAACTGACCGCGCGCGAACCGATCGCGGCGATGCCGACCGACTCGCTCTCATCCCCGGCCGGCGACGGGGTCGCCAGCAACAACGGTCTCGACGAGATCCTGATCGAGGAGCTCGAACTGGGCGTGCGCTCCTACAACTGCCTCAAGCGCGCAGGCGTCCAGACTGTCGGCGACCTGGTCCGCAAGTCCCGCGCGGAACTGAACGCGATCCCCAACTTCGGCCAGAAGTCGATCGAGGAAGTGATCGAGACGCTGCACGCCCGCGGCCTCGATCTCCAGCAGGACTAGGCGGCAACGAGAGCGGAGCAGAACCCTGTGCGCCACAGTAAGAAGCGGAACAAGCTCAGTCGTACCGCTGCGCATCGCGAGTCGCTGCTCTCGAATCTCTCGAAGCAGCTGATCGAGCACGAGCGGATCCAGACCAGCCAGGCCAAGGCCAAGGCGGTCAAGCCCGAAGTGGAGAAGCTGATCACGCTGGCCAAGCGCGGCGACCTCCATGCTCGCCGCCAGGCGCTGGCGACCCTCCACAACGACAAGTTCATCGTCCACAAGCTGTTCGACGAGGTGGCGCCGCGCTACGCGACTCGCCCCGGCGGCTACACCCGCATCGTCAAGCTTGGACCGCGCCGCTCGGACAGCACTGAGATGGTGTATTTGGAGCTGGTTTAGTACCAGCTCCAAATACGACTCACCGCCCAGTGTCCTCCGCTTCGTCCGGATGTGCTGGGCTAGGCAGTGGATGCGCTCCTACCGCCTCGATATCGAATACGACGGTTCGCGATTCTCCGGCTGGGCGAAGCAGCCAGGGCTGCGCACGGTCCAGGCCGAGCTGGAGGCGGCGCTGGCGACGGTGCTGCGCGAGCCGGTCGAGTTGACCGCCGCCGGCCGCACCGACGCCGGGGTGCACGCCAGGGGGCAGGTGGCGAGCTTCGACAGCGCCGCCGCGGCTCCGGGCGACCTGCTGCGCAGGTTGAACGGGATCTGCCCCGACGACATCGCCATCACCGCCGCCGGGCCCGCCGCCGACGGCTTCGACGCCCGCGGCGACGCGGTCTCGCGCAGCTACCGCTATCGGTTGCTGACCCGCCGCCCGTCGAGCCCGTTCGAGCGGGGCCGTGCTCTCTGGTGGCCGCACCGCGTCGATCGCGCCGGGCTCGACGCCTGCGCGGCGGCCCTGCTCGGGCGCCATGACTTCGCCGCCTTCACCCCGACCCAGACCGACCACGTCCACTTCGAGCGCGTCGTCCTCGCCGCCGCCTGGGAGGAGGAAGCCGGGAACATCCTCGCCTTCCGGGTCACCGCCGACGCCTTCATGCGCAGCATGGTCCGGGTCCTGGTGGGGACGATGCTCGAGGTCTCCTCCCGCCGCCGCAGCGTTGCGAGCTTCTCCCAGCTGCTCTCCGGAGCCGCGCGCGCGGAGGCCGGCGAAACCGCGCCCCCGCACGGCTTGTATCTGGAGTCCGTCTGCTACTCCTAGAATCGACTGCGTGCGCATCCTCCTCACCAACGACGACGGCATCTCGGCACCCGGGCTGCAGGCCACCCGGCGCGCCCTGGGCGAGCTGGACGACGTCGTCGTCGACGTGATCGCCCCCGACACCAACCGCAGCGCCACCGCCCGCAGCATCACCACCCGCTCGCCGCTGAGCGTCGAGGAGGTCGAGTTCGGCGACGGGCACAGCGGCTACGCGACGGACGGAACTCCGGTCGACTGCGTCCGCTTCGCCGAGCTGGGCCTGCTCGGCGGCCGCCCCGACCTGATCGTCTCCGGGACCAACCACGGCGCCAACCTCGGCGACGACATCACCTACTCGGGCACCGTCGCCGCGGCGCTGGAGGGGATCGTCCTCGGCATCCCCGCGATCGCGATCTCCCAGCAGCCCTCCGGCGGCGGCATGGGCTACGTCAGCGGCCGCTTCGACTTCGCCGTCGCGGCGGCGTTCACGGCGCAGCTGGTGGCGCGGCTGGCGACCGAGTCGATGCCGGAGGCGACCCTGATCAACGTCAACTGCCCCGCCGGCGAGCCGACCGGAATCGAGGTCACCCGGCTCGGCAAGCGGATCTACAACGACAAGCTGAATCTGCTCGAGGAGTCCGAGGGAGGGCGCCGTCGCTATGAGATCTACGGCTGGCAGCCCGGCTATGAGGAGATCGAGGGAACCGACCTCTACGCGGTCGCACAGGGGAAGATCTCGGTCACCCCGATCCACTTCGACCTCACCGACCACGGCGGCCTGGAGCGGCTGCGAGGCTGGGGCTTGGAGGAGATGCTGGCGGCGAGCGCTCCGGCGGCGTGAGTCCCTCGGCCGAGCAGCGGGCGGCGGAGCTGCGCGAGCAGCTCGCCCACCACAACCGGCTCTACTACGTCCTCGACGATCCCCAGGTCGGCGACGACACCTACGACGCCCTGCTGAGCGAGCTGCGGGCGATCGAGGCCGAGAACCCGGAGCTGCGCACCCCGGACTCGCCGACGCAACGGGTGGGGGCGCCGCCGCTCGGCCGCTTCGAGCCGGTCGAGCACGTCGAGGCGATGCTCTCGCTCGGCAACGCCCGCAACGAGGAGGAGCTGCGGGCCTGGGAGACGCGGCTGACCAACTATCTGAAGCGCCTCGACATCGCCGCTTCGGAGTTCAGCTATACGACCGAGCCGAAGATCGACGGGCTGGCGATCACGCTCACCTACGAGGGCGGCGTGCTGGTTCGCGGCGCCACCCGCGGCGACGGGCGGGTGGGCGAGAACGTGACCCAGAACCTGCGCACGATCGGCTCGGTGCCGCTGCGGATCGAGGACGCGCCGGAGCTGATCGAAGTTCGAGGCGAGGCGTACCTGCCGATAGCCGCCTTCAAAGCCCTCAACGAGCGCCGGGCCGAGGCCGGCGAACCTACCTTCGCCAACCCCCGCAACTCGGCCGCCGGCTCGATCCGCCAGCTCGACCCGGCGCTGGCCGCCGAACGGCCGCTCTCGACCTGGTGCTACGGGATCGGCGCCGTGCGAGGGCTCGACCTCGCCACCCATATGGACGAGGTCGAATGGCTGAGCGATCGCGGTTTCAAGGTCAACCCCGACACCGACCACCACAGGGGTGTGGAGGGGGTGGTCAAGCGCTGCCATTGGTGGGAGGAGCGCCGCGAGACGCTCGACTACGAGATCGACGGCGTCGTCGTCAAGGTCGACGAGCGGGCGCTCTGGCGCGAGCTCGGTGTGGTCGGGCGCGAGCCGCGCTGGGCGATCGCCTGGAAGTTCGCGCCGACGACGGCGACGACGAAGCTGCTCGACGTGGTCTGGAACGTCGGCCGCACCGGCCACCTGGTCCCGTTCGCGATGCTGGAGCCGGTCCACGTTGGCGGCGTCACCGTCAGCACCGCCACCCTCCACAACGAGGAGGACCTCGAACGCAAGGATGTCCGCGTCGGCGACGAGGTGGTCGTGATGAGGGCCGGGGACGTGATCCCGCAGGTGGTCGCACCGCTGATCCAGCGCCGAAAGGGGCGGCCACGCAAGCCGAGGCCGCCGAAGAAGTGCCCCGCATGCAGGACGCCCACGGTCAAGCCGGAGGGCGCCGTCTTCACCGTCTGCCCCAACCGCTCCGGCTGCCCGGGCCAGTCCTTCCAGCACGTCAAGCACTTCGTCAGCAAGGGGGCGATGGACATCGACGGGCTGGGAGAGAAGCAGGCGCTGCGCTTCCTCGAAGAGGGGCTGATTGAGGACGTCGCCGACATCTACGAGCTCAGCGAGGAGAGGCTGACCGGACTCGACCGCTTCGCCGAGATCTCCGCTCGAAACCTCGTCGCGGCGATCGAGGGATCGCGCCAGCGCCCG
>DATAIY010000035.1:0-3009 GCA_036262475.1 Solirubrobacterales bacterium | reverse complement strand
GCTCATCGTGGCCGCGCCCTTGCTCCTCTCAGGCGTCGCTGACGGCGTGCACCTGGGCGCACTCCTCGTCGCGCTGTTCGCGCTCGGCCCGGCGTCGGACCTCGCCATGGCCCTCGTCAACCGCGCGGTCACGAGTCTGCTCGGGCCCAGAGCGCTGCCCCGTCTCGACCTCGACGCAGGCGTTCCGTCTCGATTCCGGACGCTGGTGGTGGTACCCACGCTGCTCGGCGACCCGGCTCACATCGAGGCGCAGGTGAGCGCGCTGGAGGTTCACTACCTGGCCAATCGAGAGGGCGACATCCGCTTCGCGTTGCTGTCGGACTGGCTTGACGCGGAGTCCGAGAACACCGCCGGCGACGAGGAACTCCTCTCGGCTGCGGTCGCGGCGATCGACCGCCTCAACGAGCGCCATGGCGAAGCATCCGGCGGCGGAGCGCGCTTCCTCATCTTCCATCGCAAGCGGCAGTGGAACGCGACAGAAGGCGCGTGGATGGGCTGGGAGCGCAAGCGAGGCAAGCTGGAGGAGCTGAACGCCCTGCTGCGTGGCTCGTCGACAACTGGCATCCTGACCACGGGCCGCCCGAGTTCACGACCGCCGCCCGACGTCCGCTATGTCGTCACTCTCGATGCCGATACTCGGCTGCCCCGAGGGGCCGTGAGCCGGCTGGTCGGGACGATCGCGCACCCGCTCAACGGGGCGACCTACGACCCGGACATCGGGCGGGTGACCAACGGGTACGGGATCCTCCAGCCGCGCATCTCGGCGACGCTCCCCACCGAACGAGACGCCTCCATATTCCAGCGCGTGTACGCCGGGGCCGCCGGGATCGACCCGTACGCATCCGCCGTGTCGGACGTCTACCAGGACCTGTTTGCCGAGGGCAGCTTCACCGGCAAGGGCATTTACGACGTCGATGCATTCATGGCGGCGATGGCCGGCCGAGTCCCCGAGAACGCACTCCTCAGCCATGACCTGTTCGAGGGCACCTTCGCCCGCGCCGGCCTCGTCACCGACGTCGAGCTCTTCGACGAATTCCCATCGCACTACCTCGTTGCCACCGCACGCCAGCATCGCTGGGCGCGCGGCGACCTCCAGCTCCTGCCCTGGATTCTTGGGCGAGCTCGCGACGCGACCGGCAAACGCGACCGGAGCACGATCCCAGCCCTCGCCCGCTGGAAGATGCTCGACAACGTGCGCCGGACGCTGTCCGCGCCGCTGGCGTTGCTCACGCTCGTCGCCGGATGGGTGCTGCCTGGCGCCTCCGCCGGCCTGTGGACCGGCTTCGTCCTCGCGGCGCTCGTCATCCCGGCCGTGCTTCCAGTGGCCGCCGGCCTGGCCCCACGCCGGCGCGGGATCTCGAAGCGCAGCCATCTGCGGGCGGTGGGCGAGGACGCCGCGCTCGCCTTCGCCCACGTCGGCCTGGCCATCACGTTCCTCGCCGATCAGGCCTGGCTGACGCTCGATGCGATCGGCCGGACGCTGACGCGGCTGTACGTCACCCGCCGGCGCCTGCTCGAGTGGACCACCGCGGCGCAGGCGAAGGCGACCTACGACCTCGCGCTGTCGAGCTTCTACCGGCAGATGGGGGGCGGCATCGTGCTCGCGGCGGCAGCCGGAATCCTCGTCCTCGTCGCCCGACCGGAGGCAGCGTTGATCGCCGCGCCGCTCGTCATCCTGTGGCTGGTCGCGCCGGCGATCGCGCGCTGGGTAAGCCTGCCGCCACCCGATACCGCTGCGGAGGAGCTGTCTGACGCGGAGGTGCTGACAGTGCGCCGGGTGGCGCGCCGAACGTGGCGCTTCTTCGAGGCTTTCGTAGGCTCCGAGGACCACTGGCTGCCGCCGGACAACATCCAGGACGACCCGCGGCCTCAGACCGCCCATCGCACATCGCCGACGAACATCGGGATGTACCTGCTCGCGCTGGTGACCGCCCGCGACTTCGGCTGGATCGGGACACTCGAGCTGGTCGAGCGGCTGGAGGCAACTCTCGCGACGGTGCGCAGCCTCGAGCGCTTCCGCGGCCACCTCTACAACTGGTACGACACCAGGGACCTGCACCAGCTCGAGCCCGCGTACGTCTCGTCGGTCGACAGCGGCAACCTGGCCGGCCACCTTCTGGCGCTGTCCAACGCCTGCCGGCTGATGATCGACCAGCCGCTCCCGGTCGCGGCGGCGCTCGCGGGCGTCCTCGACGCGCTCACGCTGGCGCGGGAGGCCGCTGCGACGGTGCGCGACGATCGGCGTAGCCAGACCCTCACCCGACGACAACTACAGGAGGCCCTCGAGCTGCCGGAGGCCTTGATCACGCTGCCCCCGGTCACGCCCGACGACTGGCGCGTGCGCCTGGCGCAGCTGAGCGACCACATGCGAACCCTGTCCGATATCGCGGCCGCCCTGAGCGCCGAACACGGAGACGGCGCTGACGCGGAGCTCGTCGCGTGGGCGGACGCGGCCCGGCGGGCGGTGGACAGTCATGGTCGAGACCTCGCCATCCTGCCGGCGCATGCGGCTGCGTCGTCTTTGGCCACCATTGCCGAGCTTTCGGACGAGGCCGCGGGGGCCACGCCAGACGGTGCGCGGCTCGCCGGCAACCTGGTTCGGCGGCTGCAGGCGATCGCGGACGAGGCCCAGCAACTGTTCCGCGAGATGGACTTCGCCTTTCTCTTCGACCCCACCCGCAAGCTCTTCTCGATCGGCTTTCGCGTCCGGGAGGGGGCCCTCGACCCGAGTTACTACGACCTGCTCGCATCCGAGGCGCGCATCTCGAGCTTCCTAGCGATCGCCAAGGGCGACATTCCGCCTGACCACTGGTTCCGGCTCGGCCGTCCGCTGACTCCGGTCGGACGTGGCTCGGCGCTCATCTCGTGGTCTGGATCGATGTTCGAGTACCTGATGCCGGCACTGGTCATGCGCGCTCCGGCAGCGAGCCTGCTGGCCCACACGTACGGCCTCGTCGTGGCCCGCCAGATGAGCTACGCCGCTGAGCTCGGCGTGCCGTGGGGCATCTC
>DATAIY010000034.1:0-3366 GCA_036262475.1 Solirubrobacterales bacterium | reverse complement strand
GCGCTGGTATTCGTCGGGCTCGGCGCGGTCGCCAGCCAACTCGCCTCGAGCCGCCGAGTGGCGCTTGAGATCGGCACCGTCGCGCTCGGCCTGGCGCTGGTGCTGCGCGTCATCGCCGACACCTCCTCGAGCCTGGAATTCCTCCGCTGGGCGACCCCGCTGGGCTGGGCCGAGGAGATGCGTGCCTTCGCCGGACCGCAGCCGGCGGTCCTCATCTTGCCGATACTGGCGAGCGCCGCGCTGCTGGTGAGCGCCGGCATGATCGCACGGCGCCGGGACGTCGGCAGCGGGCTGATCGCCAGCCGTGACAACAAGCCGCCGCGGCTCACCCTGCTCTCGTCTGCGACGGCGCAGGCGCTGCGCGGCGAGCGCGGCAGCCTGACCGGCTGGCTGGTCGGGGTCGGCTTCTTCGCCGCCGTCTTCGGCCTGCTCTCCAACACCTTTGCCACGGCGCACCTCTCCGCCAGCGTGAAGGAAGAACTGAAGAAGTTGGGAGGGGCGACGATCGTCACCCCCTCCGGCGCCCTCGGCTTCTACTTCCTGATGTTCGTGTTGGCGATCGGCCTGTTCTGCTGTTCGCAGATCGCCGCGGTGCGGCGGGAGGAGTCCGATCAGCGGCTGGAAACGCTGCTCTCCCTGCCGGTCAGTCGCGCCCGGTGGCTAGGCGGGAGGCTAGCGCTCGCCGTGCTCGGCTCGGCCGCGCTGGCGATGACCGCCGGCATCCTGGCCTGGGCCGGCGCCGTCACGCAGGGCGCGGGCGTCTCGCTGCCGGACATGATCGGCGCCGGCGCCAACTGCCTGCCGGCGGCCCTCCTCTTCCTCGCGGTCGGCGCGCTCGCCTTCGCTCTGGTGCCGCGGGCCAGCGCCGGAATTGCCTACGGCCTGGTCAGCGTCGCCTTCCTCTGGGAGCTGTTCGGGGCGCTGGTCGGTGCCCCGGCCTGGACCCTGGACCTCTCCCCCTTCCACCACGTGGGGCTGGTTCCAGCCCAGCAGTTCAAGGCGACCGCGGCGGCGGTGATGCTGGTGCTGGCGGCGCTGGCGGTGTTCCTCGCCCTACGGATCTTCGAGCGGCGAGACGTGGTTGGCGCCTAGTGGCTGGCGATCTCGGTGGCTTCCGCCAGGAACGGCGAGATGTAGCGGCCGACGATCTTGCCTCCCTGGTCCGGCCAGGGTGGGCGCACGGTCATCGACGAGGTTTCTCCGTGGCCACCGCTCAGCTCCCCGTACAGGTAGCGGGGCTCCTCCCCAGTCCAGAGCACGCCACGCAGGATCGGGTCGAACGGCTTGGCCTCGACATCGCAGCCGACCTCGGAGGCGATCGTCTCCGCCGCGGTGTCGGCCTGCTGGGTTGCGATGCCGCCCTGCTTGACCGGGAAGTTCGTTATGTCGCCGATCGCAAAAGCCCGCTCGACACCGATGACGCGGCCGAATTCGTCGGTTCCGATGAACCCGTCGCGATCGTGGGGGATCCCGGCGATTCGGCGTCCTTCGAGGCGGGGAAGGCTGACGACGGCGTCGGCCTCCACTCCATCTCCGGGGGCGATCGAGAGGATCCCTTGCTCGAACTTGACCGGGTGCGCCCCGGCGACCACCTCGATCCCCCGCTCCGCCAAGAGCTTGCCCACCTCCGTGCCCACTTGGATGCCGAAGACCCCAAGGGGGACTTCCTCGGGAGTAACCACCACCAGGTGTGCGCCCTCAACGCCGGCTTTCGAGAGCTCGGCATCGGCGAGGAGGGCCAGCTCGTAGAGGGGAAGCGCCCAGCTGCAACCGCCGGGCAGGGCGAAGGCGACCCGCCGCAGCTCGCCCTCGCGCAGTCCGCGCAGAACGTGCTCGATGCCCGCCTCGTCGGCGACACCCCAGAAGGCCGTGGCTCCAGGGAACGGCCAGAGCAGCTGAACCCCGGCGGCGAGGATCAAATAGTCGTAGGGGATCGGCACGCCGTCGTGCGTTATTGCCTGCCACGCGTCCGCTTCGACGGAGGAGATGCTCTGCAGGTCGAAGCTGGCACCGCTGCGCTCGGCCAGGCGCCCGAGGTCGAATCGAAGTATCTGGGAGGCGCCGTAGGGCTCCCCAACCGCGAAGGGCCGGTAGACGAAGTCGCGTCGGGGCGCGCAGACCTGGACCTCGACCCGCTCACCGGCGAGGTCGCGGAGAGCCAGCATCACCTCGACGGCGGCGACGCCGCCGCCGACGATCAGAACGCGTGGAATCGAGCCGCCGTCACCGTGGGCCTTATCGCTCATGCGAGCGACTCTAGGGCGCAGCAGCGACCGCGCCATCCGCAGTAATTACGGACTCAGCGGGGTGATCCCCATAGCTGGCCACCTGACCCCCTAGCCCGACGCCGGCGAGAGTCGCCGGTAGGCCCGGTAGGCCTCGTCGCTGCCCCAGACGATGAACGGGAAGGTCACCAGGATCCCCAGCTGCGAGAGGCTGAGCCCAGCGGTGTGGAACACGGACTGCACCGGGGGCAGGTAGATCATCGCTGCGCGAACACCAGCTCGAAGACGACGCCTCGAAGCAGATAGCGATTGCTGAACACGCCGATCTCGCGCAACGAGGCGCTGTTCGTGCGAGTTGCGAAACCGGCGCCGATCTGGCCCGCGACGATTCCCGCCCAGGTCATCGTCGTCGCCTGCAGGTAGGCGTGGTGGAGTGCGGTCCCGTCGCCGGTCGCCGCCCCCCAGCTCCAGCCGGCCGAAATCAGGACGACGAAGAAGCCCCCCATGGCCAGCACCGCCTCGACAAGGCCCATCCGTAGCCAGGCGCGCGCCAGCATCGAGCGCTGGATGATCCCCGACTGGCGCGGTCGCGGCGGTCGCTGCATGATCCCCGGTTCGGCCGGCTCGCGGCCGAGGGCGAGCGCTGGGACGGTGTCGGTGCCGAGGTGATGGCGAGGATCTGCGGCGGCAGGATCGGCAGCAGAACGCTGCCGGCCGAAAAGACGAAGAGCGCAAAAGGCAGTGCCTCGGCGGGAGCGTGGGTGAAAATGTAGGTGATGAACTTGCGGACGTTGTCTTAGTTCGCCGAACGCAGGGCACGGCGAGATACCGAACCGACGCCGTGCCTGCTCCGCGGCCACAGAATCATCCTCGATCAAGCACTTGGCGATACCGCGGCCGATCGGCGTCCGCGCGACGCAGAACGACCACCGCCGGGAACATCAGCAGGCAGGGCATCAGGAAGGTCACCGAGGTGGCGACGAAGATCGCGAAGAAGAGCGAGTCCCGGGGGGGCGAAGCCGGGGCGATCGCCTACGCCACGATCACCTCGCTGGTGATCCTCGCCGGCATCGTCCTCTTCGTCTGGCCGGAGATACCGAACGCCCGCGAAGACTGGGCCTACACCGGGCCTCTGCTCGGC
>DATAIY010000033.1:0-11589 GCA_036262475.1 Solirubrobacterales bacterium | reverse complement strand
GCGCCAACTTGACCAGGTATTTACCGGCCGTTGAGCTGGCGCGAATCAGCGGCCGCCATCCTTGCCGAAATGACCAACCAAGGAGACGAGATGCCGCACATACTCGTAGTGACCGATGTGAAGAACGAGACTGAGACGACCGTCGTGTACCGAGAGCGAATCGCGTTGACCGACCTCGAGTCCGACCACTTCTCGGGACAGCTGGTCGAGCGGGTCGGATGGGCGATGCTCGACGCCGACGCGCTCGAGCACGAGGGCTCTATTTCGCCGCCGTCCCGCCCGATTGCGGCATGAGCTTCACGGTGACGATCGAGGAGAGCGTCGATCCCTGGGGGTCGAGACCCCCGAACAGGTAACCGATGCCTTCCTCGGTCGCCGCCGCGGCGTTCTGGATCGGAGCCGGCAGGTGTCCCACCAACTTGGCGCGTGCGCTTGCCGGGTCGAAGCGCAGGATCTGGTCGGTCGTGTGTCCGGCGAGACGCCCGCCGAGGATGTAGGTCCGTCCCCGCAGCACGACTGCCGAGGCATGGGAGAGCGGCCCCGGAAGGCGGCCGACGACCGAGGCCGTGCCCTTGACGAGGTCGACGGCCTGGATCTGGCTCGAGTCGAGCCCGCTCGCCAGCTCGCCTCCGAGCACGTAGACCTTGCTCCCGTCCGTCGCCACCGAGGGATAGCGGACCGCCACCGGAAGCGGGGCGAGGGTCGTGAAGCTGCTTCCGTCCGCGGTCCGAAGCACGGTATCGAGCGGCTGCGCCCCGTCGTAGCCCCCAAGGACGATGGCGTCGGCCCCCGCCCGTATGGCCGAGAGGTCGGAGCTGGAGTTGGGAAGGTGCCCGACGACGGCGCCGGTGGCGCCGGGCCGGAGCCTCTCGACCTCGTCGATCGTCGCCGCGGACCCACCGCCGAAGACCAGCGTCCCGGCCGGGAGCGCTGCGGCGGCCGCGTCGTGCAGCGGTTGCGAGAGTGAGCCAGCGGGAGCCGTCCTTCCACTCGAGGGGTCGAAGCCGAGGACCGACGAGGTCGAGACGTCGTCGCTGTCCACCCCGCCGATGATGAGCACCCGACCGCCCTGCGAGACCGCCGCCTCGCCGGAGAGCGGCGCGGGCAGCTGGTCCGGCGAGGTCTCTGCCTGCAGGCGCAGCGGCCGGGGGGCGCCCCTCTGCGAGCCGCCCGCGGCCGGGGTTCCGCCGGGACGCGAACCGGAGCCGCCACCGGAGCTCAGGAGCACGACCGCGACCGCTGCCGCCAGAATCGCGCCGACGCCGAGCAGGCGGCGCCTGCGTCGAACCAGCGCCTCGTGCGTCCTTCTGTCTGTCCGTGGCATCTCACCCATCGTGCCGAAGCCGCCTGCTCACGGCGCCTCCACTCGACCGTAAGCGTTTTAGATCACTCCGGCATTATCGGGGCGTGTCGAGCCTGCATAAGTTGCTGATCGTCTGGGCGACCGCACTTGCGGTGGCTGCCTCCGCCGCCGGTTGCGGTTCCGGCGGTTCCGCAGCAAGCGGCGGAACGGACGCGACCGGTACCGCTTCGGTCCCCGCCAATTCCTCTGCAGCGGGCCAGGGGTCCGGGTACGCGGTTCCGCCGCTGCTCGACCCGCACGATGTCTATGCCGCCGACCGCCCCGGCAGGCTGGCGCCGGCGGTGCGGAACTTCCCCTCCCGGATATACGTCCCCAACAGCGAGAGCAACACGGTCAGCGTCATCGACCCCCACACCTACAAGGTGATCGACGAATTCCCGGTCGGCGCGCTGCCCCAGCACGTCACCCCCTCCTACGATCTCAAGACCCTCTGGGTCGACAACGACGAAGGCAACAGCCTGACGCCGATCGACCCCGCCACCGGGAAGGTCCGGGGCAAGCCGGTTCCGGTCACCGATCCCTACAACCTCTACTTCACGCCCGATGGGAAGTACGCAATCGTCGTCGCCGAGCGGCTGCAGCGTCTCGACTTCCGCGACGCCCACTCGATGCGGCTGCACCACGCGCTGTCCGTGCCGTGTCCCGGCGTCGACCACATGGACTTCACCGCCGACGGCCGCTACCTGGTCGCCAGCTGCGAGTTCGGGTCCGAGCTGATCAAGGTCGACGTCGCCAAGGAGAAGCTCGTTTCGTCACTCTCGCTGAAAGCGGGGGCGAAGCCGCAGGACGTCAAGCTCTCACCGGACGGTCGGGTCTTCTATGTCGCCGACATGGTCTTCGGCGGCGTCTGGGTGATCGACGCCCACGCCTTCCGCGAGATCGGTTTCATCCCCACCGGAGCGGGGGCCCACGGCCTCTACGCCAGTCGGGACTCGCGCTTCCTCTATGTCTCCAACCGCGACGAGGGCTCGATTTCGGGGATCTCCTTCGCCAAGCGCCGAGTTGTGCACAAGTGGATCCTTCCTGGCGGCGGCAGCCCCGACATGGGAGGGGTCTCCTCCGACGGCAAGGTTCTCTGGCTGAGCGGTCGCTACAACGCCGAGGTCTACGCGATCAGCACCAAGAACGGCAAGCTGCTCGCCCGCATCCCCGTGGGCAGCGGTCCGCACGGGCTCGCCGTCTACCCCCAGCCGGGGCGCTACTCGCTCGGGCACACCGGCGTCTTTCGCTAGCGCCCGCCGCTCCATGCTCGCCTCGCGCGCGGTCCGCGACCTCGCAGCGCGGTCCGGCATCGACTTCGACGAAGTCGGTCGCCATGCCCTCAAAGGCGTCGCCGCGGAATGGGATGTCTACGCAGTCGCCTCGACATTCCTCCTCGGCCCGCAGCGTCGTCTGAAAGCTCCGACTGGGCGCAGATCCGACGGCGACCGGCAGGTCGAGGCTGCCGCCTGTGGCCAGATGGGCGAGCAGCCCGAAATATGTCGGGTCAGTTCTTCGCGCGTGCGTGCGCGTTGCTGGGGTCCTACACCCACGCCGCTGCGGTGGCTTGGGCAACTGGGCGCGCTCTTACCAAGTTTTTCGGCGAGGCTTAGACTCGAACGTGAGGCCCTGGTCCTCCACCAGCGCCACCAGGCGGCGCCTGCCGTTGGGGGTGAGCGGGGCGTTAGCGTGCTGCATCCGGGTCCTCCTTGAAGTAGTGGGCGTCGAACACCCACAGCCTCTCGCTGGGCCTGGACCTACTTCACGGCGTTCGGAACGTCGTGAGGCACGTCATCTAGGTCCTAAGACCAAAGTCCTCTTGCGGGCCGGACCGCGGCCTCGCCATGCTGGCCTCATGGTCAACGACCCCTCAAAGGTCACAACAGATGGAGGACTGATGTCCAACCGAATCTCGAGAATCCTCGCCCTAATGGGCGTAAGCGCCATGCTCGCTATCGGCGGAGCCGGAATCGCACAGGCGAGCCCCGATCACAGCGGTCATAAGAATGACCCCTGCAAGAAACTGCAGGGTAAGCACAGGAGAGACTGCGAGAAAAAGCATCACCACCACTAAGAGCAGTGCAGCGCATCGACCGAGCGGCTCCCTGCGGCGAGCCGCTTCGTCGTTCAGGGGGCTGGGCCGATCCCGTGCCGCTGCGCCCACAGGGCCGCCTGAGTGCGATCGCTGACCCCGATCCGCTCGAAAACCCGGGTGAGGTGAGCCTTCACCGTCTTTTCGCTGATCTCCAGGCGGCGGGCGATCAGCTTATTGGGGAGCCCCTCGGCGACCAGGGCCAACACGTCCCGCTCCCGCTCGGTCAGCTCGGCGTCACGGCGCTCGGCCCGAGCGGCGAGGACCTCGGTGGCGGCCTTCGGCGCCAGCGGCGACTCCCCCGTCGAAGCCGCCCGGATCGCCCCGAGCAGCTCCTCCGGGGTCGCATCCTTCAGCAGGTAGCCCAGCGCGCCGGCATCGAGTGCGCCGAGGATCCGGTCGCGATCTGAGAAGGCAGTGAGGACGACGACCCGGGTCTCCGGCTTCGCCGAGAGGATTCGCTTGGTCGCCTCGATGCCGTCGAGGCGAGGCATCGAGAGGTCGATCAAGACCACGTCGGGCCCCAGCTCAGTCGCTAGCGCGACGGCCTCCTCGCCGTCGGCGGCGGCGCCGACGACCTCAACATCATCGGCGTTGGCGAGAAGCCCCTCAAGGCCGGCGCGGACTACTGCATGGTCCTCGGCGAGCAGGACGCGGATCATTGCTGGCTCACCACGACTCGGACCCGCGTGCCCATGTCCGGGCTAGAATCGACGCTGAGCTCGGCCCCGGCCTCCCTGGCCAAGTCGCGAAGCAAGGAGAGGCCGAAATGCCCTTCACCAGCGCCGTCGCCGGCCAGCTCGGGGTCGAAGCCGCGTCCGTCGTCTCCGACGGTGAGTGAGACATGTCCGGCGTTCTCCGACACGGCGACGTCGAGCCTATGTGCCCGGGCGTGGGCGGCTGCGTTGCGGACGGCCTCCTGAGCGACGCGGAAAAGCAGCGCCTCGTCCTCGGGCGACAGCTTCAGGTTGCCTGGGACCTCAACCTGGGTCTCGACCCCGCGCGCAGCGATGGGAGCAACCAGATCCGAGAGGGCGGCCGCGAGGCCGGCCTGACGCAGGCTTGGCGGGTAGATCTCGACCAAGAGGCTGCGCAGTCTGCGGACGCCCTGACGGGTCTGCTCGGCGCCGTGGCGCAGCTCGGCGGCAGCCTCGTCGTCTCCCCCGGCCTCAGCCCGCTTAGCCGCTGCGGCGAAGCCGAAGGAGAGGCCAGCCAGCTCCTGGACAATCCCGTCATGAAGGTCGCCGGCGATGCGGCGGCGCTCGGCGGCCGAGGCGTCGACCGCCCGCTCCAGGAGCGCCTCGCGCTCTCGACCGCGACGGCGTAGCCGCCGCGCCATCGAGGCAGCCAACGGAAGCTGAACGAGGTAGAGAACCAGCAGCGCAATCAGCAAAGCGGGCAGGAAGGCCAGCCAGATGTCACGGGCGCTGGATGCGACCGAGCTGAAGTGCTGGTAGGCCTCGAACAGCAGTCGACGGCCTGCGCGCGTCCTGACCGGGAGGTAGACCTCGAGCAGCTTGCCCTGGCCGCGCTCGGAGCGGTTCTCGGGCAGCGAGAGGTTGCTGACGCCTGAGTCGACATTGCCGGTGCGAAGGGAGGCGACCTCGTCGGCGCCCAGCGCGAAGCGATGGCCGATTAAGCCTCTGGCGTCGGAATAGACAACGCGGCCGGATGGCGTCCACAGCTTTACGCGCACGATCGGGTCGCGCAGGACGCGGGTGCGGACGATGCGGCCAAAGCGGGCGAGCGCCGCCGGGCGCCCCTGGACCAGCCCTTCGCTGAGGTTGGGTTCGACGATCCCGCGGCCCACGATCTGAGTCACCTGTCGCGCGTTCTTGAGCGCCTCCGAGGTCCCGACGTTGCGAAGCACCAAGAAGCTGATGACACCGACGACGGCGAGTGCGACAAGGCCGGCGAGCGCAAAGCTGACTACAGCGGCTCCGACGGACGGGTCAGTCCGGGTCCCGTCCCGGTGCGAACCGGACATCATCGCTGCCATCATTCTTCCAGTTCCTCGGGAGAAACGTGTCAGGTGAGCGTAGCTTGCGACCCGCGTGCGCGGTTCGAGCCCCGAATCGTCACGGGCACTGACGGGCTCGACAGCCCTAGGCGGCCCAGGTCCAAGACACGAACAGATAGGTCCAGAAGACGAGCAAGGGGCCGCAGACGAGGATCACGGTGCGTACCAGCTGGCGCTCGGTGGCCCAAAGTGCGAGGGCGATCCATAGCGGGAACAGCACCAGCGTGAAACGCGGAAGCGAGCGCAATGGCTCCACGCTCGATGGTGCCGAGACCGCGAGCGCGAAACTGATCCCGGCGAAAGCGGTGTAGGCCAAAGGCAGCCTCTTCCACGACATCCGCAGCAGCACGGCGCCGAGGATCAAGAAAGAGAGCTCGACGATTCGCCTCGTGATCGAGTCCGTGTTCAGATGGGCGCCGATCAGCGAAGCACCACCTGGCACCGCGGCGATCAGGGCCTTTATCCCCTCCCAGATTCCAGCCGGGACGCCCCCCAGGGGGAAAAAGGACCGATGCCAGTGATGTTGCTGGTTGAAAGGCGCGAGTGGATGGCCCAGGGTGAGCTTCAGATAGACGAGATATGCGAGCAGGCCGATCGGTACGGCCGCGATCCAAAGCAGATCGGGCTCAAGCACGTAGCGCGGCCGCAACCCGCTCTCCGGCCGATCGGGCTTGCGGTCCTCGCGGGGCCCATACAGATAGAGCAGCACCAGGGGCACGACCAGCAACCCGCCGCTGTTGCGGGTCGCGGCCGCCAGACAGCCGAGCAGCCCCGCCAGCCACCATCGTCCCAGCCTCCCGGCGTAGAACGAGCCGATCACCAACAGCAGGAAGACCGACTCCGAGTAGACCGCCGAGAGGAACAGCGCCACCGGGAGCCAGGCCACGATCCAGACGGTGTTTCGGGCAACCTCCGCGTCGAACTCGAGCTCGACGAGTCTGTGCAGCAGGAAGAGCGCCGCCAGCCCACAGACCGACGATATGAGGATTCCAACGAACACCGCCCCTGCGTTGCCCAGCGGCGCGCTCCCTAGCGCGACCAAGCCCGGGTAGAGAGGGAAGAAGACTGTCTGGGCGGAGTGCTGGTAACCCCAGTGAGCGATTTCCAGGTACCGGGTCGAATCCCATCGTGCCGCCGGGGCGACGAGGACATTGGCGAGCGTGCTGTGGAAGGGCGACGCCAGATTCCGTGGATCGAAGGCGGTCGCCGAACCCGCGTGCAGTCCCAGTATTACGGCGGTCAACGTCCCCGCCGTCCAAATAAGGACCCGCGACGAGATAAGGGCCCAGAACGAGTCCCGCAGCGCCCCCGGGCACGAGCTGGCGAGCCGAGAAGCGGCGCTGGGTCCCGGGTCCACTGAGTCGAGCATCGTCCCAGATCAAGAAGCTGCACGCCGCACAGTGCCCCGCCTGCCCTCCGCTCGATCGCCCTAGCCATCGTCGAGAACGCGCATGGACGTAGAGGAGTATCGGATGAGCAATAGGGCCCCTTCGTTGCGTCCCAGCTTCGACCGGCCGTAAACCCGTCAGAACCTTCACCTTCTCTTGGCGTTCGCTTGGGCGCCGCGTTGCCCGTCCGCGCGCAGAATGGATCGACCGATTTCAAAAAAGCGATCCAATGACCAACCGAAGAGCAAAGATTGCAGCGGGCGCGACCGCCCTGGGGCGTCGCCGGCGCTCCGGTGAGCCAGCCCATCGCGGTAGGCACGAGCCCGAGCACCCGTCCCCCGATCGTCACCCGCGCCAGCGGCGCCGGCACCGGCCGGCTCGCCGGGTTCGACGATTAGGCGGTCAGTCATCGGCGCCGCGTCCACCACCACACGATCGCCTCCGCCGTTCCAACCCGCGATCGCTCCGAGGTTTTGCCGCCCCTTTACCCGGGCTTTACCCGGGCTTGGGCCGTGCTTGGACGTTCCCTCCCGAGACTGCTGAGTGCAATCCGACCAGGAGGTGAGCACTCGTGCGGAACAACGTGAGAACTCGAGTCGCGGCGGTGGCCGCGATTGTCGGCCTGGGCGGGCTCACCGGCCTCGCCCTCAGCGCCGGCAGCCAGAAGTCCGCACCGGTCGCAGCCAAGCCGCTGATCCGCACAAAGGTGATCCGACGGACGGTCCACGTCACCAAGCACGCAAAGCCGAAGCACCCCGCGGCTGCTGGCGCCGCCGGCGGAGCGGTCGCGGCAGCGGCAGGGGGTTCGAGCGAAACGTACTCGAGCGCGACCACCGGATCCTCGTCCACCGGGTCCTCGGCGAGCACCTACGCCGAACCCGTGACCACCTCGACCAGCGGCGCCGCTGCGTCCCCGGAATACTCCAGCGAACCGGTCACGACCTCGACCAGTGGCGCCAGCGCGGGCTCCGGCTCGGAAGGCAGCGCCCCCGTGAGCACCGGCACCAGCGGCGGCGGAGCGGCCGGCGGTGGCGAGCACGAGGGTGGCGGTGACGGCGGCGGTGACGGCGGCGGTGGCGGTGACTGAACCTCCTCCCAACAACCCGGCCCGGACGGCTCCTCGGGGCGGCCCTGTGCCCCGCGGCCGCCGGCCCGGGCCCGCGCTGGTGATCTGGAGCACGGTCGCGCTCTTCGCGGCGATGTTCGCCTTCCTCACCTACCAGCTGAGCGCCGGCGAAGCCCCCACCGCGTCCCGACCGGTGCAGGTGCGGCTGGTGATCAAGCGCCGCGTCGTAACCACGATCCTCCCCACCCCCGGCCGCTCCAGCGTCACCAGCAGCGGGGCGGTCGCCGGCACGGTCTCCTCGTCCGGCTACGCTCCCGTCACGACCGGCGCATCCTGACATGGGCGAGCGCGCCTACGTGCTGCGCCTCGGCTCCGGCGCGGTCGCGACGTCCGGCCTCAATGTGCGGATCTGGCGGAGCGGCGACGGCCGCCACGCGCACCACCTGCTCGACCCCTCCACGGGCGAGCCCGCTTGGACCGGGCTGATCGGCGCCACCGCCCTCAGCGACACCGCGGTGGAAGCCGAGACCCTCGCCAAGGCGGCGCTCCTCTCCGGGCCCGAGGGCGGCCGCACGATCCTCAATGAGCGCGGCGGACTGCTCGTCTACGACGACGGCCGGGTCGAGACGGTTGGCCCGCTCAACGCCCGGCCCCGCAGCCGCCTTCCCGATTGGGCGCTCAGCGAGGAGGCCGCAGCGTGAACGCGACTGCCTCCACCGCGCTGCAGACCCACGGCTGGTGGCTCGCCAGCCGGGCCTCGGGCATCGTCGCCCTTGTCCTAGTCACGATTTCGGTCGGCCTCGGGTTGGCGATGGCTGGCAAGGTGATGCGCCGCCCCGGGCTCTCACGCAAGCTGCTGGCGATCCACGAACAGACGGCCCTGGCCGGGTTCATCGCGATCGCCGTCCACGGCATCACCCTGCTCGGCGACCCCTGGCTACACCCGGGCATCTCCGGCATCACGGTGCCCTTCGCGATGGGCTTCCGGCCGCTGTGGACGGGCCTCGGCGTCGTCGCCGGCTACCTCGCCGCGCTGGTCGGCCTCAGCTTCTACGCCCGCAGGCGGATCGGGGCGCGCCTCTGGCGCAAGGCCCACCGGGCGACGGTCGTGGTCTATCTGCTCGTCCTGGTCCATGCGTTCGGCGCCGGCACAGACGCCTGGACCGTGTGGTTCCGCTGGTGGGTGCTGATGACGGCGCCTCTGATCGGGGGCCTATTTGTCTACCGGGTACTTTCGGGCGGCGACAAACGCGGTCGCTCGCGAGGGCGGCAGGACGACCGTTTGCACGAAGGCGCCCGCGGCACCGCCCCGGCCTTCCCGCGGCCCACCCACGCGGCGGAGCGATCTCCCGAATCCCAGTCCCTGAGGAGGCATGATCGGAGCACCAAGGCGTTCTGATCGTCGTCGGCGGGCTTGCGGCGCAGCGCTGCGCCGAGACCCTGCACCGTCGCGGCTACTGGGGTCGGTGCGGATGGTCTGCGCTGAGCCCGAACCGCCCTACGATCGCCCGCCGCTCTCCAAGGAGCTGCTGGCGGGGGACGGCGGAGGAGGAGTCGGTCGCCAACCGGCCGGCCTGGTGGTATGAGGAGGAGCAGGTCGAGCTGCTTCTCGGCGCCCGCGCCGAGGGGACAGATGAACCACCATGAGAGGGCCTGCCACGGGCATGGCGCCCCCGTCGCATCACCCCCCCAACCCATGGCCACGGCCTGGCGGGCAACGCGGCTCGGGCGGCGAGCTAGGCGGGGCTTGGGTTGTTGAAGCAGGCCGCGCTCGGACCGGTCAGGTCGAAGACCTTGTGGCGCGAGGGCGGATGCGGGGCGGGCTGTTTGTGCCAAACAGCACAATTGTCGGCGATGAGGGACGAGAGGAGGCGCCGGCACTGCAAGCAGCGTGAAGACGCCGACGAGGAGTTGCACCACTACCGCCGACTTGACTCTCCAATTCGCCGGGTGCTGTCGATAGACCGCGAGCGACTTGAGGTCCCCACCCCTGTAGGCATGGTTCAGAGTCGCTGCTGCCCAAGGACCGAGGGTGGAGATTCAGACTTCGGTGAGCGTGAAGTATCCATGCGGCGCATTCAGGCCGCTCTAGCAGCGGCAGCCAGTTCAGCTTTCTCTTCTGCCGTTGGTGGCCGACTGGCCCTCACTGCGACTACCCACACCAAGCCAACGACGAGGATTCCGAGGGCCGTAATCGACAGGCGCTTCAGCACCGTGCCAGCGTACACGCGCGCCAACGACGGCCTGTTCGGCGGTGCGCTGGCCCTAAGCTCGTGCGCCAGTCGTCGGTGTCCGGCCAGCGCCCTGTCGCCTTGACGTCGGTGAAGCCGCCGCCATAGGGTGCGACCGTCCGCCACGCGAGCAGAGGCAGGGAAACTTGAGGTCGATATTGGGGTGCATCACCGCGGTGGGAATGCTGGTCATCTTCGGGGTGTCCACATCGGCTGCCGGTGCCGTCGGAGGCTTCCAGTCGCCGAGTCACAACATCGGATGTGTGATCGCCTCCAACGGAGTTCGCTGCGATATCGCGCAGCATTCCTGGTCGCCTCCGCCGACTCCCCGGAGTTGCCCCCTCGACTACGGCAACGGCGTCAACCTCGCGAAGCATGGCCGAGCGAGCTACACCTGCGCCGGGGACACAGTGCTGGGAATCGGCCCGGTGCTGCCCTACGGCCAGGCCGAACGCCGGGGTCGGTTCCGGTGTAAGAGCAAGTTCGCGGGGGTGCTGTGCGTGAACCGGCTCAACGGCCACGGGTTCTTTCTCTCCCGCCAAAAAGTCCGGCTCTTCTAGCCCTGAAAGCCCCGTGTCAACGCGATGTCAACATGACCCACCCCACACGACCGCATTTGGCCGCATCTTCAGGGCTCAGAATCGGCTCTCCGAGGCAGAATCCGACACTAGACTGCACTCCACCGCAGCAAGCGCCCGCGATCATAATCCGCGTGTCGGGGGTTCGAGTCCCTCCTCCGGCACTTAAAGCGCCCGCAAATCGGGAGTTTTCGTTTTTCCGCCGAGAGAAATGTGTCGCGAATGTGTCGCGAGTTGGTCGCCGAGTTCGCCGCCGCGTGGCGGAAGTTTGGTGCGGTACTGCGCCAAGATCGTCCCTCCTTCTGGAAGGCCACCGAGCCGACCGTCGGGTCCGAATGTTTTGTGCAAAGGCACCTCACCAAGAGCGCCCGACCAGAAGTCCGTCCGAAGGGGGTCTTAGGTTCGGATCGGCGGCCGGGCCACTGCTGGGTGCGCCCGTCAGCCATCGGTTCAGCGCCCCTCGGCGTAACCCCATCCTCCGCCGGGGGGCGCACCCTTCCAGGTAGGCTAGGCGGTCCTTGCTGGCTCGTTTTTGCGCAGCGCACTAACGGCGGGGTGAAGCGCGTGCCTTACTCGCTGGGGGTCCGTTCCCGAGACTCCGCTGGACATGGGTCAAAGCGGTTCTGCGAACCGACCGGGCGCCCAGAGCCGACCCGGGTGTCAGCAGGGTGTCAGCGGAAGCCACGGATACAGCCCGGACTCCCGACCTCGCCTCGGCGGCGGAAACGGCGTCCTAGCAGGGATAACCTGGACCAGCCCGCACTCCCCCGCAGTCCAGACGCGCGATCATAATCCGCGTGTCGGGGGTTCGACTCCCCCTCCGGCACTAGTTCAAGCGTTCCGTAGCCGCAGTCATGGCGTCTGTTGGCTCG
>DATAIY010000032.1:0-6044 GCA_036262475.1 Solirubrobacterales bacterium | reverse complement strand
GCGCCTCCAGCGCCGTCGCGCGGCCGATGCCGCTCGCCGCCCCGGTGATGAGCACGGCCTTGTCGTCCAGGATCCCCATCTCGCTCCTCTCAGCCCACCAGGCTCTCGCGCAGCGGCTTCTTGTCGATCTTCCCCGTCGAGGTCTTCGGGAGCTCGTCCACGACCTCCCAGCTCGACGGGACCTTGAAGGCGGCGAGGCGCTCGCGGCAGTGCTGCTCCAGCGCCGAGGTGTCGCTGCCGGCGACCAGTGCGACGACGGCGTGGACCTCCTCGCCGCGGACTTCGTCGGGGCGGCCGATCACGGCCGCCTCCTTGACGTCGGCATGCTCGAGCAGAACGTCCTCGATCTCCCGCGGGTAGATGTTCTCGCCGCCACGGATGATCATGTCCTTGGTGCGGTCGACGAGGAAGAAGTAGCCGTCCTCGTCGCGGTAGCCGACGTCGCCGGTGTGCAGCCAGCCCTCGCGCAGCGTCTCGGCGTTGGCGTCGGGGCGGTTGTAGTAGCCGTGCATCATGTTCGGCCCTTTGAAGCAGACTTCGCCGGCGGTCCCGTCGGGGACGGGCTGGCCCGCCTCGTCGAGGATGGTCACCTGCTGGGCCCGCGTCGGCAGCCCCACCGAGCCGATCTTGCGCGGGCCCGTGAAGGGGTTGATCGTCGTGCAGCAGGTGCCCTCGGTGAGGCCGTAGCCCTCCATGATCTTGAGCCCGAACTTCTCCTCGAAGCGGCGGAAGAGCGCCGGCGAGAGCGGCGCCGCGCCGCAGATCACGAAGCGCAGCGAGTTCGACTCGGCTTCGTCGGCGCCGGGCGCATGCAGCAGCGCCGCCAGCATCGTCGGCACCGAGGAGAAGGTGACCGGTTCGAAGTGCTCGACCTCGGCCCAGAACTGCGAGGCCGAGAAGCGCTCCCACATCGCCACCTGGGCGCCGAGGACGAGTGGGATCACGGTGGTGACGAGCTGGGCGTTGACGTGGAAGAGCGGCAGCACCATCCCCAGCGTGTCGCCGCGGGAGATCGGCAGCGGCTCGCCCAGCTGCCAGGCGTTGGCGAGGAAGTTCGCATGCCCGAGCATCGCCCCCTTCGGCCGCCCGGTGGTGCCGGAGGTGTAGACGAAGGAGGCGAGGTCACCGCCGCGGATCGAGGCGGGCTCGTCAACCGTGCCCCGGCCCCGCAGCGCCGCCGCCGGGTCAGAGCCCTCGGCGGCGACGATCTCGCGCAGCTTCGGCAGCTCCTCGCGGCGCTCCTGGAGGCCGGCCGCCACCTCGGGGGTGCAGACCGCGCACATCGCTTCGGAGTCGGCGAGAATGCTGATCACCTCGCGCGAGGTCAGCACCGGGTTGACCGGGTTGAAGGTGGCGCCGAGCCAGAGGATCGCCCACCAGACCTCAAGGTAGTGCGGGCTGTTGGGCAGCACCACGCCGACCACGTCGCCCTGCTCGACGCCGAGCTCGCGCAGCCCGGCGGCGACCTCACTGACCCGGTGGGCAAACTCGCCGAAGGTCCATTCCTGGTGGGCGTCGCGGACGAAGCGCTCGTCGCCGATCTCAGTCGCGCGAACGCGCAGCAGCTCGGGCAGGCTCTCGAAATCCGTCGTCAGCGTTCTATACATCGGCCCGCCCAGCTTCGCAGCCGCCCGCCACCGCGTTGTGAGAATCGCCGCCGGCTTTTGTGCAGGTCACAGTCCCCGGTCGGCGGCGCCGCCCGGCCGGCGCTCAGGTGCTGAGGATCGTCAACGAGGTGACCGTCCCGGCCGTCATCCCGCTGCCGGCGAGCCCGAGGCCGACCCGGGCGCCGGGGACCTGGCGCTGCCCGGCCCGGTCGCGCAGCTGCAGCGAGAGCTCGAACAGCTGCAGGATCCCGCCGGCACCGGTGAGGAGGCCCTGCGAGAGCGAGCCGCCGCTGGCGTTGACCGGCACCACCCCGCCGAGCGCGGTGAAGCCGCTCTCGACGAGTTCGGCGGCGCTGCCTTCGGGGGCGAGCTCGAGCGCCTCGTAAGCGGTCAGCTCGTCGACCGGGGTCGGATCCTCGATCTCGGCCAGGTCGACGTCCTCGGGGCCGAGCCCGGCCGAGAAGTAGCCCAGACGGGCGGCGCGAGCGATCGTGGCGCCCCCACGGGAGTCCTCGTCGAGCAGGACCGAGGCGAGGACTCGCGGGGCCCGGGGGCCGCGGCTGCGGCCGAGCTCATGGGAGCCGAGCACGACCGCGGCGGCGCCCTGGGCGGGAGTGGCGACCATCAGCCGCCGCAGGGGCCAGGAGAGCATCTCGCTGGCGAGCACTTCGGCGGGGTCGACGGCGGTGCTCAGCTGAGCGTGCGGGTTGGAGGCGCCGTGCTTGCGGTTCTTCGCGGCGACCCGGGCGAGGTGCTCCTCGGTGGCGCCGAAGTGCTGCATGTATTCGCGCGCGGCGGCGGCACGTGACTCGATCCCTGCCAGTGGGTCCCCGGCGGCGGGCGGCGGGTCGTGGCCGACGCAGACGACGATGTCGCTGGCCCCGGCCGAGACGGCATTCCAGGCGGAGTGAAGGGCGATCGCGCCGAGACCGCAGCGGCACCGGAACGGTCGCCGTGCCTTCCCCAGCACGTCGAAGCAGCCGAGATCGAACTCCGGATCGCCGGCCGCGATCGCGACGCCGTCGACTTCGCCGGCGACGACGCCGGCGTCGGCGAGGGCCGCCGCGACAGCCTCACGGGCCAGGGGGCGGGAGCCGCGAGCGCGGCGGGAGAGCGACGTCGCTCCGACTCCCAGGAGATGGACCCCGGACACCTGGCGATGATATGGAGGCTCCCAACGCCAAAGAGCGAGGTTGCGGCTGGAGTCTGGGATTCCCCCAAAAAGGGCTCGCGTGGTCGCTCAGGAGACCGCCGCGTCTACCTCCGGGGCCAGCGGCGCCGAGGGAACCGGCGCCGGTGAGCGCATGCCGCCGGGAAGCCGTCCCTGCAGCAGCAGCACCAGCAGCGAGAGCCGCGCCCGCAGCTGAGCGTCGGGATCGTGCATCACCGCGAGGCCCGTCAACTCCTCGATCCGCGAGAGGCGGTAGCGGATCGTGTTCTCGTGGACGTCCAGGGCCGCGGCGCTGCCGCGGATGCTCCCCATGTTGTCGAAGAAGGAGCACAACGTCGTCAGCAGATCCGCTTTGGAGCGCTCGCGGACCAGCTCGCCGACGGTTTCTTCGGCGAAGCTGCCGACCGCCTCGCCGTCGGAGCTCGAGAGCAGCAGGCTGCCGACCCCGAGTTCGTCCGCGGTGAAGAGCGGCGGCCCTCCCGGGGGAGAGAAGCGGCGGATGCACTCCACCACCTGCTTGGCTTCGCGATGGGCGTTGCGATAGCCGTCCCGGCCCCGGTGAACGCTGGAGACGCCGGCTACCAGGTGGTCGACCGGGCGCAGTCCCCGGCGGACGGCTTCGAAGACCTCGCGGTTCTCGTGGGCGAACGTCTCTGACTCTTCGGCGTCGGGCACCTCGACCAGGGCGGCAACGGCGCCTTCGACGGCGGTGACGTGGACGCTGAGATCGGGCGCCTCGCGGTCGAAGGCCGCGGCGACGGCACGGAAGTCGGGGGCGTCGCCCTCGCTTCCGGACCGGGAGCCGATCAGCATCACCACCCGCCTGGCGTCGAGGCTGACGCCGAGGCGATCGGCCCGGCGCCGCGCGATCGCGGTGTCGGAGGAGCCGCCGAGGAGCTCGGCCGCCAGCGAGGAGCCGGCGTTCCAGTCGGCCTCCACCGCCTTGCGCTCGGCGCTGACCTGCAGCGCGATCAGCGTCGCGGCGCGGCGCACCGCGACCACGTCGCCGCCGGTGAAGCGGGTCTTGTGCTCCATCACGACCAGCCGACCCCAGACCTCTTCCCCGAGCGCGACCGGGGCGACGACGTGACGGTGCAGCACGCCGGCGCTCGGGATCGGCCCGATCACGAAGGCGCGGTTGGTGTCGTTTTCGGCAAGCGCCTTGCGCACGTCCGGCAAATTGGCGACCGCCGGTTCGAGCAGGCGCGGCACCGCGCTCTCGGTCGCCCCTCCAGGCAGCGCCATCGCCTGGCGCTCTCCGTTCGGGCGGAAGACCGCGCACGGCTTGCCGAGCAGCTGCGCCAGGCTGCGGGTCAGGTCCTGCAGCGAGCGGCCCTCGAGAACCAGGTCCGAGAGCTGCTCGTCGACGGCGGTCGCCCGCCGCAGCGCCGTCAGCTGCCTGCTGGCGGCCTCGAGCTTTGAGTGCAGCTCGAGCCGGACCTGGGTCTGGGTCACCGCGACCGCGGCGAGGTCGGCGAAGGCCTGCGCTAGCTCCACCTCCTCCTCGCTGAACTTCCGCTGGCGATCGACGTCGTCCATCAGGATCAGGCCGACGATCTCTCCGTTGAAGATCATCGGCACCTCCATCAGCGAGCGGATCTTCCAGTGGCGGACCGTCGCCTTGACCATGCGGGGGTCCTGGCGCGCGTTGGCGATCACGACCGGCCGCTTGGTCTCCAGCATCTCGCGGGTGACGCCGTCGGCGGGGACGCCGGCGATCCAGCGCTTGACGTCGTCGGACATGGCGGCGCCGTCACAGCAGCCGACGCAGCCGCGGAACAGGTTCTGGCGCTCCTCGCGCATGTAGATGCTGCATCGCTCCACCCCGACCAGCGCATTGGCCTGCCGCGCGACCAGGTGCAGGAGGTCGTCGATGCAGGTCACCTTGGCGATCGCCGGCGTGACCTCGGACAGCGCCGAAAACGCGCGCCGCATATGACTTTCGGACATCGGACGCTCCTCTCTCTAGCTGAGTAGATCCATCGTCGCCGCGGTGTAGATCTCCGCCGCTTCGGCAACTTCGGCAATCGGGATGTGCTCGTCGACCGTGTGCGCGAGTTCGAAGTCGCCGGGGCCGAAGGTGATCGTCGCCGGCTCGTCAAAGCCGTTGCCGTCGGGGTGCATCAGCTCCACCGCGTCGACCCAGCCGCCGTTGAACTTGCCGACGACCGGCTCCTCCTTGCCGACCTCGCGGACCGCGGCCTCCAGCGCCTTGACGCCAGGATGCTCCGGGTCGACTTCACCCGGGCGCAGCCAGAGCCGGCCGGCTCCCATCGGCAGGATCTTCCGCTCGAAGCGGACCTCGCCGTCCTCCTGCTCGAGCATCCGCAGGAAAGCGTCGATCGCGTCGCGCACTTCGTTCAAGGAGGCCCCGGGAGGCGAGAGCACCGAGAGCACGGCGTCGCAGCGGGCCGGGATCGCCCAGCCGCCGCCGGGACGGGTGCGGATCGCGT
Organism: Solirubrobacterales bacterium; assembly: GCA_036262475.1. GTDB lineage: Bacteria > Actinomycetota > Thermoleophilia > Solirubrobacterales > 70-9 > VAYN01. The sequence goes on along the minus strand of DATAIY010000032.1, from coordinate 813 downwards.
TGGTCGTGACCCGCGGCTCGAACCACTGCGAGTCGCCCTTGGGCAGCTCGAGGCGACCCTGGTCGACGGCCTCGACCAGCTTCGCCATCTTCGTCACGGCGTTGATCCCGTGCTCGGGCTCGGTCGGGTGGGCGGTCTTGCCGATCGCGGTGATTTTCCAGGTGGAGATGCCGGGATAGGCGATCTCGACCCGCTTGTTGCTCGTCGCCTCGGCCGACCACATCGTCCCGATGCGGTCGATCACGCCGAGGTCCTTCATCAGCGCCGCGCCGCGGAAGCCGTCCTCGCCGTCGGAGTCGGACATGAAGTAGATCGGGCCGCTGCGGGGCTGACCGGAGTCGACCACCGCTTTCACGGCCATCAGCATCGCCACCAGCGAGCCCTTGCTGTCGACGGCGCCGCGGCCGTAGAGGACGCCGTCCTCGACGTAGGCGTCCCAGGGGTCGCGGGACCAATCCGAGGGGACGGCGTGGACGGTGTCGAAGTGGGCGTCAAAGAGGACGCCGGGACCGTCGCCCTCGCCCTCGATCACGCCGAGGACGAACGGCATCTTCCGGCCCTCTACCGGGTAGTGCTCGACGGTCATCCCGAGCTCCTGCAGCTGACGGGTCAACCAGAGATGCGCGGTCGTCTCCTCGCCGACGACGCTTGGGATGGAGACGATCTCCTTCAGCAGCTGCTCGGCGCGCTCAGCGGAAATGCCGGTGGGTCGGGACTGTTGCTCGGTGGCCATTTTGCGGGCGGTTCCTTTCGTGGCGTTTCTTGAAGTCGTTTCGGTGCGTTGCTCTAGAGAAGATTCGGGTGCTCGGTCAG
>DATAIY010000031.1:0-3637 GCA_036262475.1 Solirubrobacterales bacterium | reverse complement strand
TCACCCTGCTGATCATCGGACTCGCCTCGACCCTGCCGTCGACCCTGAGCAGCGGCTTGGAAGCGCACGGCATCTCCCCGGGACTGGCGCACCAGGTCGGTGAAACGCCGCCGATCTCCGTCCTCTTCGCCGCCTTCCTCGGCTACAACCCGATCGAACACCTGCTCGGCGTCGGCGCCCTGCACAACCTGCCGGCGCACGCCCACGCGCTGATCACTGGGCAGTCCTTCTTTCCCAATCTGATCGCCGAACCGTTCAGCCAGGGCCTCGATACCGCCTTTGGCTTCGCAATCGTCGCCTGCCTGATCGCGGCCGCCGCTTCGTCTCTGCGCGGAGGCCGCTACCGGCACGGCGAAGAGACCGCCCGCGGGCAGAGTGCCGGGGGCAAGATCTCGAAACTGGAGGAGCAACATGCGCGTTGAGTGGCACCGACAGTCCGCCTTCAACCTGGGAGCAGAGGAGACGACGGCCGTCGTCGATCCCTTCGCCGATAGGTCGATGCTGGAAGACTCAGCCGCGGCTAAATGCCGGCGGCGGCTCGCGCGCTCTCGTGCGCGGCGTCCTCGAAGGCGTCGTCGAGCGGCTCCAGCTCCGGCCTCGTGCCGTAGCGGCGCTCCAGCGCCAGCGCGATCAGGCGGTCGGCCAGCCAGGCGTTCTTCGGCAACAGCGGCCCGTGCAGGTAGGTGCCGATCAGGTTGTCGCGCCGCACCCCCTCGGAACCGTCGCGGCCGTTGTTGCCCCGGCCCTCGACGACCCGCCCCAGCGGCTCCGCGCCGGCACCCAGGTAGGTGCGTCCTCCGTGGTTCTCGAATCCGACCAGGAGGCGGGGGCCAGGGCCGAGGTCGGTTTCGATCGCGACGTTGCCGATCAGGCGCGGGCCGGCCTCGCGGACGGTCTCGAGGTCGGCCAGGCCGAGGCCGGGCAGCTCCTCCTCTTCGAGCTGGTAGCTGTGGCCGAGCAATTGGTAGCCGCCGCAGACCGCGAGCAGGGCGGCGCCGTCGTCGACCGCGGCGGCGAGCGCCTCGCGCTTGCTGGCGACCATGTCGGCGGCGACCATGCGCTGGTCGCGATCCTGACCGCCGCCGATGTAGAAGAGGTCGTGGGCGGCGGGGTCGACGGGATCGCCCGGCCCGGCCCCCGCGTGAGAGAAGCCGATGCCGCGCCACTCGCAACGGCGCTGCAGGAAGACGATGTTGCCGCGGTCTGCGTAGATGTTCATCTGCTCGGGGTAGAGACTGAGCACGCGCAGCTCCATCAGCTCTCCTTCCCCAGGACGACGACGGTGGAGCCGACGTGGATGTCGGTGGGGGGGATCTCGTGGCGCTCGAGCGGCTCCAGCCCCGCCGTGGCCGCCTCGGCCTCTAGCTGCGCCGCCGGGAAGGTCGTGATCCGCACCTCGTTGTCTTCCTCGTCCAACTCGCCCACCGGCGAGACGGTCTGCCTGAGCCGGCGGATGAGGATTTCCCCGGGCCCGACCGCGACCTCGACCGCGAGGCTGGAGTAGACCCAGCCGTCGACCTCGCGAACGTCGGGGAGCGGCGGCGGCGAGTCGTCGGGCTCTGGCATCCGCTCGAGTATCGCCGCCGCGAACCGCCCACCCGGCCGCAGCTGCGAGGAGACACGGCGCAGGCAGGCGACCCGGTCGGCGGAGCCGGGAAGGAGCTGCAGCACCTGCATCGGCGCCAGCGCCAGCGGAAAATCCGCTTGGAGGCGGAAGTCGCGGGCGTCGGCGACGATCCCCTCGAGGGGAAGGCCCTGGCCCCGCTCGAGGAGAGAGGCGATCAGGTCCGGCTCTCTGTCGACGCCGACCACCGAGTGCCCTCGGCGGGCCAGGTGCAGGGCTACCCGCCCGGTCCCGCAGCCGAGATCGAGCACCGGCCCGTCGCCCTCGATCGCCATCTCCTCCCAGAGCGCAAGGTCGGCGGAGTAGGCGCCGCACTCGACGTCGTGCCAGATCGCGCCGGCGCTCACCGCCAGAACTCCTTCGCCAGTCCGCGGGCGGCGAGCAGCTTGCGCAGTTCGAGCAGGGCGGTGTAGGTGGGGAGGGCGAAGAGCCGCCCCTCGGCGCCGGCGACGGCACGGTCGAGCGAGGCCTCGATCGGCGCCACCACCTCGATCCGGTCGGTCGGCCAGCCCGCGTACTTCAGGCGCAGCGCCATCTCGGGCGCCCGGGTGCCGGCGCAGACGACCCGCCTGACGGCGCTGTCGAGAAGCTCAAAGTCGGCATCCCAGACCCAGGAGACGTCGCGACCGTCGGCGATCCGGTCGTTGAGCGCGATCCAGAGATCGATCGGCTCCTCCTCGGCCTCCAGGCGCAGGGTGCGCAGCACCTCGTTGGCGCCGGCGGGGTTCTTGATCAGCAGGATCGAGACCGGGAGGCCGCCGACGTCGATCTTCTCGACGCGCCCGAAGGCCGCTCGCATTTGGCTCAGGGCGGCGGCGATTCGCTCCGGAGCGACACCGAGCCGCAGGCTCGCCGCGACCGCGGCGAGCGCGTTGTAGACGTTGTAGAGACCGGGCAGCGGCAGCTCCAACTCGATCTCGCCGGCGGGGGTGCGGATCGTCGAAAGCGAGCCCCTCATCCCGCGCAGCTCCACCTTCGTCGCCGCCACCTCTGGCCGCGGCCGCTCGGCACCGCAGTTGGGGCAGGAGTAATGGCCGAGGTGGCCGACGAAGGCCCGCTCGTAGGTGTAGGGGTGGCCGCAGCGGCGGCAGTGCTTGGCGTCGAATGCGTGCTGCAGCTGCGGCAGCGCCTGCGAGTTGTCATCGATTCCGAAGTAGAGGACGCCGTCGCGGGGGCGCTCGTCGGCGTCGCGGCCGAGGTCGGCGATCAGTGGATCGTCGGCGTTCAGCGCGAAGGCGGCGGCGCCGCTGCGCGCCGCGACCGTCTTCGCCCACTCGTCCGCCAGCGCCTCCATCTCGCCGTAGCGGTCGAGCTGATCGCGGAAGAGGTTGCCGAGCACGATCAGGGAGGGCTCTAGCTGCTCCGTCACCCGCGGCAGCCAGGCCTCGTCGACCTCGAACAGACCCTCGTGCCCACGCTGCTCGAGCAGGGCCGTGGCCACGCCCCAGGTCATGTTCGAGCCTGCCCGGTTGTGGACCGGCTGCCGTCCCTCGGCGGCGAGCACGGTGGCGATCATTCCTGCCGTCGTCGTCTTGCCGTTGGTGGCGCTGACGATGGTGGTGCTCCTGTCGAGCCCGGCGCCGAGCCGGGCGATCGCGTCGGGCGCGAGGCGGAGCAGGACCCTTCCGGGCAACGTCGTGCCGCCGCCGCGGCCGCTCGCGCGGCTGACGGCTCCGATCGCCCGCGAGACCGCGACCTTGGCGCCGAACAGAGCTCCGCCTCTCCTTCGCCCGCTCGCCGCCGCGGGGCTCAAGCGTCGTCCTGCGCCGGGACCAGGACGCTCAGGGCCCGGGGTAGCACCCGCAACGAGGCGGGCAGATCGGTGAGGTGCTCGCCGTCGGCGTAAACGGGGAAGGGTCGGCTCGCGGTCAGTTCCAGGTGCGGGGCGCGGAAGACGCGCACCTCCTCCTCGTCGACGTGAGTGCCCTTGAACACCTTCGGCAGGCTACGCACGAAGCGCAGCCTGCTGACCTCGCCGACGGCGACGATGTCGAACTCGCCGTCGGCGAGGTC
>DATAIY010000030.1:0-13539 GCA_036262475.1 Solirubrobacterales bacterium | reverse complement strand
CGGTTCCCACACCCCAGCGCTCTCCCGGCCCGATGTGAGCCGACTCGCAGGCGAAGAGATCCAGCCCAGCATCCCCCTCGTGCGCCCGGGTCGGCAGCACGGCGTCATCGTTCAGCTTCGCGACAGGCAGTTCCACGGCGCCAGCCTAGACGACAGCGAGATCGTCGAAGCGGTGCAACTCCGCCGCGGGGACGCGGGCGTGGACGAGGACGCCGTCCTCACGGTCGGTCCGCTCGAGGTCGCCCGCCACCTCGTGCAGCTCGTGCAGGCGCCCGCCCTGCGAGTAGGGGATCAGCAGCTCGACCTCGGTCAGGGTCTCCTCGAAGGCCGCCTCGACCCGCTCCCGGAGCTGGTCGAGGCCCTCGCCGCCGAGCGCCGAGACGAGGACGGCGTCGGGGTGGCTGAGGGCCGCCTCGCGGCGCTCCTCCTCGTCGAGCAGGTCGGCCTTGTTCAGCGCCAGCAGCCGCGGCTTCTTGCCGGCGCCGATCTCCTCGAGGACCTCGTCCACGGCCTTCATGGCGATCAGCCGACGCTCCTCCGGCTCAGAGGCGTCAACGACATGGAGAATCAGATCGGCGAGCACCGTCTCCTCGAGGGTCGCCTTGAACGCCTCTACCAGCTGGTGCGGGAGCTTCTCGATGAAGCCGACCGTGTCGGTCAATAGGTAGTCGCGACCGGAGAGCTCGAGGCTGCGGGTGGTCGGGTCGAGGGTGTGGAAGAGCCGGTCCCCCACCCCCACCTCGGCCCCGGTGAGCGCATTGAGCAGGGTCGACTTGCCGGCGTTGGTGTAGCCGGCGAGGGCGACCCGCGGCAGCGAGGAGTCGTCGCGCCGGGCCCGCATCACGCCGCGGTTTCGCTCCAGCCGGATCAGGCGCCGGCGCAGAGCGGAGATGCGGTCGCGGGCGAGCCGGCGGTCGGTCTCGATCTGGCTCTCCCCCGGGCCCCTGGTGCCGATGCCGCCGTCCATCCTGCCGGCGCCGAGGCGCTCGAGGTGCGTCCAGAGGCCGCGCATGCGCGCCATGTTGTACTCCAGCTGGGCCAACTCGACCTGCAGCTTGCCCTCGGCCGAGTGGGCGTGGTCGGCGAAGATGTCGAGGATCACCGCGGTGCGATCGATCACCGGAACCCCGAGTGCCGCCTCGAGGTTGCGCTCCTGGCGCGGCGCCAACTCGTCGTCGCAGGCGACGAGGTTGGCGTCGCAGGCGACGATCTCCTCCTTCAGCTCGTCCAGCCTGCCGCGGCCGAAGTAGCGGTCGGGGTCCGGTTTCGGGCGCTGCTGGGTCGCCTCGCCGGCGGTGGCGACGCCGGCGGTGCGCAGCAGCTCCTTCAACTCGGCCAGGGGCTCGCCCTGCTCGCGGCCGTCAAGGACCCCGATGGCCATCGCGCGCTGACGGGCTCGTGGGTTGATGACGCCGGCGCCGCTCCCGCTCTCCGCGCTGTAGCGCGTCGGGGTGCTGCGGCCATTTCTCGAACGTTGCACTCAAGTGAATTGTAGGCGTCAGCCCCGAGGCTGAAGATAGGCTTGGCGTTGTGAAGGTCTTCGTGACCGGAGGGACCGGGTTCATCGGCGGTGAGGTCGTGCGCCAGCTGCGCCAGCGCGGCGACGAAGTCGTCTGCCTGGTTCGCAACCCCGAGAAGGGCCAGAGGGCCGCCGCGCTGGGCTGCGAGCTGGTCTCCGGCCACCTCGGAGACGAGAGGGCGATTCGCGAGGGGATGGCCGGCTGCGACGCGGTGATCCATGCGGCGGCGATCTACGAGCTCGGGATCCCGGCCTCCGAGCGCGAGGCGATGCGCAACGCCAACGTCGGCGGCACCGAAAGGGTGCTCGGCGCGGCCCTGGCGGCGAAGATCCCCAAGGTCGTCTACGTCTCCACCGTGGGGGTCTTCGGCAACACCCACGGCAAGATCGTCGACGAGTCCTACGAGCACCCCGCCAAGGACTTCACCTCCTGCTACGAGCAGACCAAGTGGGAAGCCCACCAGGTCGCCAAGCGCCTGATCGCCGACGGCCTTCCCTGCACGATCGTCCAGCCCGGTGGCGTCTACGGCCCCGGCGACACCTCCTCGATCGCCGAGCTCCTGAACCAGTTCCTGTCCGGGAAGATGCCGCTGCTGCCCTTCCCGGACCTGGGTATCTGCCTGTCGCACGTGGAAGACATCGCGACCGGGATTCTGCTTGGCCTCGACAAGGGGAATCCCGGCGCGGCCTACATCATCAGCGGCCCCGCGACCACCGTCCGCGAGGCGATCGAGGTCGTCGGCGGCATCACCGGGCGCAAGGCTCCCAAGCGGGCAATGCCGGTGGGGCTGATGAAGGCGCTGATCCCGATCGGGCCGCTGGTCGGCAAGATGATGGGGCAGCCGCCCAACCTGCGCGAGCTGATCTCCTCCGCCGACGGCGTCACCTTCTGGGCCAGCTACGAGAAGGCCGGCAGAGAGTTGGGCTACGAGCCGCGCGGCCTCGAGTTGGGCCTTCGCCAAATGCTCGAGGCCGAAGGCCGAGTCCCGGCTCCCGCAGCCGCCTAAGCTCCCGCCGATGAGAGCCATCGACGTCGAGCACCTGGGCCGTCCCCACGTGATCGCCTGCTGGGAGATCGACGGCGTCCTGGTCGATCCCGGGCCCGAGTCCTCGCTGCCGACCCTGCTCGCCGCGATCGGCGAGGAGAAGCCGCGGGCGCTGCTGCTGACCCACATCCATCTCGACCATGCCGCCGCCACCGGGGCGATGGTCCAGCGCTGGCCCGACCTCGAGGTCTACGTCCACGAGCGCGGCGCCCCGCACCTGATCGACCCCACGAAGCTGCTGGCGAGCGCCGGGCGCCTCTACGGCGACCAGCTGGAGTACCTGTGGGGGAAGATCCTCCCGGTCCCCGAGGCCAACGTGACCGCGCTCTCGGGAGGCGAGACCGTCCTCGGGATGCGGGTCGCCTACACCCCCGGCCACGCCTCCCATCACGTCTGCTACCTGCACGAGGACAGCGGCACCGCCTTCGTCGGCGACGTCGCCGCCTGCCGGATTCCGGGGACCAACCTGGTCGTCCCCCCGACGCCGCCACCGGACATCGACATCGAGCTCTGGGAAGAGTCGCTCGGCATCGTCGAAAGCTGGAACCCCCAGCGTCTCGCCCTCACCCACTTCGGCCCGATCGACGAGCCGGCCGAGCACCTGGCGACCGTCCGCGCCCGCCTGCGCGAGGAGGCCGAGCTGGCGCGCCGGCTGCCCGAGGACGCCTACGAGGCCGATTTCCAGCGACGGGTGGCGGCCGCGGTCGATCCCGGCATCGTCCCCGAGCTGCTCCAGGCCGTCCCCTCCGCGTACCAGTGGAGTGGCCTCGACCGCTACTGGCGCAAGAAAGCGGAGCGCGAAGCGGCTTAGGAGAGGTGCTCGCGCATCCGCTCGACCGCCTCCTCGATGCGGTCGTCGGGCGTGGTCAGGGAGATCCGGAAGAAGCCCTCGCCGCTGGGCCCGTACATCGAGCCGGGCGAGACCACCACCGCTGCCTCTTCCAGCACCGTCTCGCAGAAGGAGGTAGAGGTATGGCCACCGGGCACCGGCGCCCAGACGTAGATCGTCCCCTTCGGCGCGCTCACCTCGACGCCGATCTCGCGCAGTGCGCCGACCACCAGGTCGCGGCGGCGGCTGTAGGTCTCGTTCATCCGCTCCACCGGCCCGCGCGACCCCAGCAGCGCCGCCGCACCCGCCACCTGCACCGCCTCGAAAAGGCCGGAGTCGACGTTGGTCTTCAGCCGCCAGTAGGTCTGGATTGCCTCGGCGTTGCCGAGGATCGCGGCGCAGCGCCAGCCGGTCATGTTGTAGCCCTTGGAGAGCGAGAAGACCTCGACGCCGACCTCCTTCGCGCCGGGGGTGGCGAGGAAGCTGGGCGCGACGTAGCCGTCGTAGGTGGTCTCCGAGTAGGCGTTGTCGTGGACGACGAGGATCTCGTGCTCGCGGGCGAAGGAGACGACCATCTCGAAGAATCCCTCCGGCACGACGGCGCCGGTCGGGTTGTTCGGGTAGTTGATGAACATCAACCGCGCCTTGGCGGCGACGTCCGCCGGAACCGCGCTGAGATCGGGGGCGAAGCCCAGCTCGGGGACCAGCGGCAGCAGCGCGGGGGTCGCACCGGCGAGGATCGGGCCGCCGGTGTAGACCGGGTAGCCGGGATCGGAGGCGAGGGCGACGCCGCCCGGGTCGAGGAAGGCGAAGCAGAGGTTGTAGATGCACTCCTTGGCGCCGATCGCCGGGATCACCTCGGATCCGGGGTCGATGGCGACGCCGAAGCGCTGGTCATAGAAGTCGGTGAAGGCGTTGCGGAATCCCTCGCGGCCGCGGTTGCTCGGGTATTGGTGATTGGCGGGGTCGGCCACCGCCTCCTGCATTGCCTTGACGATGTATGGGTAGGTCGGTTCGTCCGGGTCGCCAATCCCGAGGCTGATCACGTCGATGCCGGCGGCGCGCTTGTCGGCGATCCGGCGCTCGAGTTCCTGGAACATGTAGGGAGGCATCGCCTCCAGGCGCTTGGACGGGTCTGCGATCCCCATGGTCGGCGGAATCTATTCGTCAAGCGCGGCGAGCGCGGTGATCAGCTCGGGCGAGAGCTCGCCCGCGTAGACGGGCTCGGCCCAGCCGGTCAGCTGCACCGCCAGTCCCTCGCCGATCTCGACCTTGAGCTCGCCACCTTCGAGCTCGACGACGATCGGGCTAGGGGCGCCGAGCAGGTGGGCCGTCACCGCGGCGCCGCTGGCGCCGGTCCCCGAGGACAGCGTCTCCCCCACCCCGCGCTCGAAGATCCGCGCCCGCACACGGTCATCCTCGATCGCCAGGAAGGAGACGTTGGTCCGGTTCGGGAAGAGCTCGTTGCCTTCGATTCCCGGACCGATCTTCCCCAGGTCCAACTCGTCGAGCTCCTCGCCGACGACGATCGCGCATTGCGGGTTGCCGATCGAGACGTGCTGGAACTCCCACTCGCGCCCGGCCGATGTGAGCTTCCCCTTGCCGTTCTCACCGCCGGAGGGAAAGTCCTTAGAGACAGTCGACGCCTTGCCCATATCGACGGTGCAGGTCAGCTCGCCGGTGATCGTCGGCACGATCGGGCCGGCGACGGTGCTAATCGCGAAGGTGTCCTCGTCGGTCCAGCCGTGGCGGCGCAGGTAGAGGGTCGCCTCACGGGCGCCGTTGCCGGAGAGCTCCGCCTCGGATCCGTCGGGATTGAAGATCCGCAGGCTGGCGACGAACTCCGAATCCTTGCTGCGGGAGAGCAACAGCACCCCGTCTGAGCCGACCCCGAAATGCGGATCGCAAAGCCACTCGACCCGTTTCGAGTTGAGCTCCCACGGGAGCCCGTCCTTCTCCAGGATCAAATAATCGTTCCCCAGTGCCTGCCACTTCTCGAATCTCATCGCCGCAGCCTAGTTCTTCCGTCGATGGGCCGAAAATACGCCTATACGGAGGGAAATCGGCCCATCGACGTCAGATTGCGGCGGCGATCTGGACTGCGACATCTGCGTCGGTGAGGTTGGTGCGGTCGATCTGGTGGCGGTTGGGGATCTTGCGCATCCAGGTGAGTTGGCGGCGGGCGTAGTTGCGGGATCGTTTCTTCATCAACTCGACGTCGCCGCCGAGCAACTCGTCGAAGCCGAGCGCCTTGCGGGCGGTGCGTCCGGGGCCCAGAGCGTCTGCGCGCCGTGCCTGCTCCTCTGCCCCGGCGGCCACGATCGCCTCAACCCGGGCGTCGATCCGCTCGTACAGGCGCCTGCGCTCCATGTCGAGACCGAAGATCGTGGTTGGGTGCCGGGTCTGCGGCGACCAAAGCTCCGAGTGCTCCGCCTCGGCCGGCACCTTCACCAGCGAAAGCTCCGCCAACGCCGCCCGCAGATATAGCCCGGTCCCTCCCACGACGAGCGGCCGCCGCCCCGCCTCCAGCGCCGCATCAACCTCCCGATGCGCCAACGGCATGTAGTCCCCCACCGAAAAGTCCCGCGTCACCGGCACGAACCCGATCAACCTGTGTTCGAGCCTCGCCTGCTCTTCGGCGCTAGCCGCTCCCGTCAGAACCCCCAACCCCTCGTACACCTGCAGCGCATCGCAAGAAATCGCTACCGGATCCTCCCCCCGTTCCCGCAGCATCTCAGCAAGCGCGACCGCGACCCCGGTCTTCCCCACCCCGGTCGGCCCAAATATCGCGATCACGTTCATCGGCAGCTACGGCGTGTCGGCACTTCTCCGAACGGCTTGTGCTTTTTCGGGTGTCCGGCCCTCGGACGGCCCTTCCCCCCTCACCGAAAAAGTTGAGAGAGGGGCAGTGCAGAGACCCCACTCAACGTCTGCGAGGTCGCGCCGTCAATCTCCACGTCGGCGAACTCACCAGCCTCAGCCACCCCTTCGAAGTTCACCGCCTTGTTGTGCCTCGTCCGCCCGCGCAGCTTGGTCGGATCGGTCCGGCTGGTCCCTTCGACGAGCACCTCCATCGTCCGTCCGACGAAGCGCTGCGCCCGTTCGCTCGCCCGCCGCTGAACCGCCTCGACCAGCCGCCCCATCCGCTCGACCTTGACCGGATGCGGCACCTGGCCCTCCATTGTCGCCGCCTCGGTTTCACGGCGGGGCGAGAAGACGAAGGTGAAGGCGCCGTCGTAGCCGACCTCCTCGACCACCGCCAGCGTCTGTTCGAAGTCGGACTCCGTCTCGCCGGGGAAGCCGACGATGATGTCGGTGGTGATCGCGCAGTCAGGAACGTGCTCGCGGATCAGCGCCACGCGGTCCATGTAGCGCCGGCGGTCGTAGGTGCGGCGCATCCGCTTCAGGACCGCGCTGGATCCCGACTGCAGTGGCAGGTGGATCTGCTCGCAGAGTGCCGGGAGCTCGGCGTGGGCACGGACCACGTCCTCCTTCATGTCCTTCGGGTGCGGGCTCGTGTAGCGAATCCGGTCGATTCCGTCGACTGCGTCGACCCTGGCCAGCAACTCCGCGAAGCCGATCCGCCGGTCCTTTGGCAGCTCGCGGCCGTAGCTGTTGACGTTCTGTCCCAGAAGAGTCACCTCGCGCACCCCGTCGGCGGCGAGCGCCTCGGTCTCGGCGATCAACTCGAACGGGTCACGGCTGACCTCGCGGCCCCGGGTGGAGGGAACGATGCAGTAGGAGCAGACGCAGTTGCAGCCCTGGGAGATCTGCAGCCAGCCCTGGAAATCGCGCTCTCGCCTGGCCGGCAGATGGCCCGAGAAGTCCTCGAACTCGAAGTAGCCCTGGGCGCTCAGCGAGTCGGAGTTGAGGAACTCGGCCAGCTTGTGGATCTGACCGGGACCGAAGGCGACGTCGACGAACGGGAAGCGCTGGAAGACCTCGTCCTTGACCGATTGCGCCCAACAGCCACCGACTCCCACGATCCGGGTCGGATCTTCGCCCTTCAGCCGCTTCGCCTCGCCCAGGTGCGCGATGAAGCGGCTGTCGGCCGACTCGCGGATCGAGCAGGTATTGAAGAGGATCACGTCGGCGGCTTCCCGGTTCTCCGCCTCCTCGTAGCCGAGCGAGGCCAGCATCCCTCGCATCCGCTCGGAGTCGTGGACGTTCATCTGGCACCCGAAGGTGGTGACGTGGAAGCGCTTGTCCCCGCTCATCGCGCGAGGTTAGCGTCCCGGGCACTACTTGACGACGAGCGTGCCTTCCATGCCGGCTTCGCGATGGCCCGGGACCGTGCAGAAGAAGGTGTAGGTACCCGCGGCGAGGTTGGCGCTGACCGAGGTTTCGCTTTCGCCGATCAGCTGCGAGACGGCAATTTCCTTACCTTCGCTCCCTTCGATCGCCACGTCGTGTTCGAGCGAGGAAGGGTTGGTGAAGTCAATCGTCACCTTGCCGGGCTTGCTGGTCAGGCTGGACTTATCGAAGGCGAGATTGGTCGGGTCCGCCGCGAGCTGCAAGGTCCCACCGGGTCCCTTTGCCGCCGCTTCCGGTTCGGCTTCCGATTCTTCGGAGGCGCCGGATTCATAAGGACCGCTGGAGGTCTCCTTTTCGATTTCCTTGCCCGCCTGCTCGAACTCGGCGGACTTGGCGGCCTTCTCGTCCTTGGCGTGGAGCACGGCGAAGGTCGTCGCGCCGCCGACCAGGATCGTGAACCAGAGGACAACGACCGGAAAGGCTCGGCCGGGAAGATCCTTCATCCGCAGCCCGGCAATGCTGACCAGCACCGCCGAAACCGCGAGCGCGATCCCGAAGACAAAAAAGAGAGTTTCGTTGCTCATGGGTAAGGGGCGGAATCCTATCCGTCGGGACCGCCCCTCGCCGTCAGCAGAACCTAGGCGGCTTTTGCCTCGGGAATCGGCGCCGAGCTCTGCGGCTCGGTGGGCTGCACCGCGGGCGCTTCGCCGTCGATACCGAGCGCCGTCCGCACCTTGGTTTCGACCTCCAGGGCAAGCTCTGGGTTGTCGACCAGGAACTGTTTGGCGTTGTTGCGCCCCTGGCCGAGCCGCGTCTCCCCGTAGGAGAAGAAGGAGCCCGATTTCTGGACCAGGTCCTGCTCGATCCCGAAGTCCAGTAGTCCGCCCTCGCGCGAGATCCCGACTCCGTACTCGATGTCGAATTCGGCCTGGCGGAAAGGCGAGGCGACCTTGTTCTTGACGACTTTGACCCGGACCCGGTTGCCCACCGCCTCGGTCCCTTCCTTGAGGGTCTCGATGCGGCGGATGTCGAGCCGCTGGGAGGCGTAGAACTTCAGCGCCCGCCCGCCCGGCTGGGTCTCCGGCGAACCGAACTGGACGCCGATCTTTTCGCGGATCTGGTTGGTGAAGATGCAGACGGTTTTGGTCCGGTTGAGGTTCCCGGCCAGTTTGCGCAGCGCCTGCGACATCAAACGGGCCTGGAGGCCGACCGTGGTGTCGCCGATCTGGCCGTCCAGCTCGGCTTTCGGGGTCAGCGCCGCAACCGAGTCGATCGCGACCACATCGATGGCGCCGGAGGCGATCAGGCGGTCGGCGATCTGCAGGGCCTGCTCGCCGTAGTCCGGCTGGGAGACCAGCAGCTCGTCGGTGTCGACGCCGATCGCCCGCGAGTAGACCGGGTCGATCGAGTGCTCGGTGTCGATGAAGGCACAGACGCCGCCAAGCACTTGCGCCTGGGCGATGATGTGGTTGACCAGCGTCGTCTTTCCGGAGGACTCCGGGCCGAAGATCTCGACGATCCGGCCGCGCGGAACCCCGCCGATGCCGAGCGCGAGGTCGAGCGCCAGCGCCCCGGTCGGGATCGCGTCGACCTTGACCGTGCCTTTGTCGCCCAAGCGAATCAGCGAGCCCTCGCCGAAGTCCCGCGTGATCTGCGTTACCGCGGCCTCGAGCGCCGCGTCCTTCGCCTTGGCCTCCTTGGCCGAAAGGTCCTTCAAGTTCACTTTCCTGTCCGCCATCTCGATCACCTCACTGCCGTCCGCTTGCGGACAGCTCGACTTGGGTCAGCGGGACGTATCGCGCACCCCGCGACTGGAGTTCAGAACGGTAGAGCGTCATCCGGACGCCACGGAAAGGCTTTGACAGGTCCGCCGGCAGCGGTCCGGGGAAGCTGGAGACGGCCATCGGACGTCTCGCGCCCCGGCTTTCTGCTCGCACCCTGGCCACGGTCACATGCGGCCAGAACGATCGCTCCTCGGGCTCGAGCAGCCGCGCCCCCACGAGCCGCTCTGCCAGGCCGCTCTGCAGCGATGCGACGGCCTCCGAGGGGGCCGGAAGGGCGAACAGGCGCGGTCGACCCCGGGGCGGTCTCGCGACCGGGTCGCGCAGTTCGATCCAGGGCGCCGGCGCCGCGCTCTCCCCCACCACCGCGGCGATCTGCTCGACCTCCTTCTCCTCCCGGGAGCCGAGGAAGGCGAGGGTGATGTGCAGCGACTCAACCGCGACCCGGCGCAGGGCCGGGTCTCCGAGGTGACTCGCACCCCATGCCTCGATCCCATCGCGGACCGCATCCGGCAGATCCAGTGCCACGAACAGGCGGACCCGCGTGCTCTTCGGTCGCTCCTTTCCCATGCCGATCACGCTACGACGGCCGTGCGCACAACACAACGCTCGATCGCCATGGGTGCGTCAAACCTGACGCGCGGCTCGGTGACGCCTGCCCAGGCCTAGAGCGGTGGCTCGGCGCCGCTGAGCAGGTTCCGCAGCAGGTGCATCCCGATCAGCGCCGAGCGTTCGCGGATGTCGGCGCGTTTGCCGGGAATGACCGGGTCGCGGGCGATCACGGTGCCGTCGCCGAGGCGGGCGTTGAAGCAGACGTAACCGACCGGCTTCTCCGCGGTGCCGCCGTCGGGCCCGGCGACCCCGGTGATCGAGACCGAGACGTCGGCGCCGAAGCGCTCCAGCGCCCCGCTCGCCATCGCCTCCGCCACCTCGGGAGAAACGGCTCCCTTGGCCTCGATCAAGTTCGGATCGACGCCCAGAAGCTCGGCCTTGGCCTCGTTCGAGTAGGCGACCACGCTGCCCGCCATGTAGTCGGAGGCACCCGGAACGTCGGTGATCCGGGCCGCCAGCAATCCACCGCTGCACGACTCCGCCAGCCCCAGCCTGCGGCCCTTCAGCAGGGCGGCGACCTGGCTGTCGATCGTCTCGCCGTCGAGGCTGAACGTCTCGCGGCGATGGCGCCCGACCAGACCGTCGCGAACATCGTCGGCGACGGTCGTGGCCTCGTCCCGGTAGCGGACGTCGATCTCGATCTCGCCCTTCCGCAGACAGGTGGTGATCTCGACCGCGGCGAGGTCGACTCCGTCGGCCTCGATCTCGCGCAGGCTCTTGGCGATTTCGGACTCCGGGACGCCGAACATCCGCAGCGTGTAGGTGCGCAGGGGCGTCGAGCGGGCCAGCACCTCGCGCACCGGCGCCGCTTCGAGCGCCGCCGTCCACATCGGCTGCAGCTCCTGCGGCGGGCCGGGAAGCACGATCACCAGCTGCTCCCCCGCCGGCACCACCAGGCCCGGCGCCGTCCCCTCCGGGTCCAGCGCCACCGAGCCCTCGGGGACCATCGCCTGCTTGCGGTTCGCCTCCAGCACCGCCTCCTCGTCGAGGCGAAAGCGGCGCGCGAAGCCGCGCAGGATCTCGGCGATCTTCTCCAGCATCTTCTGATCGAGGACGAGCTCGCGCCCGGAGAAGCGGGCCACCACCTCGGCGGTGAGGTCGTCGGCGGTCGGGCCGAGGCCGCCGCTGGTGACGATCAGGTCCATCCCCTCGGCGGCCATGAACCGCAGCGCCGCCTCCAGGTCCTCCGGCCGGTCTCCGACGATGAGGATATGCGCGACCTCGACGCCGTGCCCGGCCAGCTGTTCGGAGACCCAGGGCCCATTCTTGTCGGAGATCCGACCGGTGAGGACCTCGGTCCCGGTGACAACTATCCCGGCGCGAATCACAGCCGGGAAGCTACCGCAGGGCTCAGGCGTCCGGATCGGCGTCGATCGCCACCGGGTCCGGTGCGGGACCCTGTCCCGCCGGGGCCAGGACCCGGTTCAGATCTGCCTGGGTGATCAGGACCTGGCGCGGTTTGGAACCCTCGTAGCCGGAGATCACCCCACGACGCTCAAGCATGTCGATCAGCCGGCCGGCGCGGGTGTAGCCAACCCGCAGTCGTCGTTGGATCATCGAGACCGAGGCGGTCTCGGTCTGCACGACCAGGCGGATCGCCTCGTCGAGAAGGTCGTCGCTGTCGGGATCGAAGTCGCCCTCACGCCCCTCCTCGACAACGTCCTCGGGCGTCTCCAGCAGCTCGGTCTCGAATTCCGGTTCGCCCTGCCTCGCCCAGTGCTTGGTGATGCGAGCGATCTCGTCCTCGGTGATGAATGCGCCCTGGATCCGCTGCAGCTTCGAGCTGCCGGCGCCGCGGAAGAGCATGTCCCCCTGCCCGAGCAGCGCCTCGGCCCCGCCCTGGTCGAGGATCACGCGGGAATCGGTCTGGGAGGAGACGGCGAAGGCGATCCGAGCCGGGATGTTGACCTTGATCGTGCCGGTGATGATGTCGGTCGAGGGGCGCTGCGTCGCCAGCACCAGGTGGATGCCGGTCGCGCGTGACTTCTGCGCCAGGCGGATGATCGAGTCCTCGACTTCGGCCGGGGCGACCATCATCAGGTCCGCGAGCTCGTCGATCACGCAGAGGATGTGCGGCAGCGGCGGCTCGCCGGCCTTTTCGCGGTGGCGGTTGAGCTCGCCGAGGTTGCGGCAGCGGGCCTCGCTCATGACCCCGTAGCGGGTCTCCATCTCGCCGATCAGGTTGGAGAGGACGTTTGCCGCCAGGCGCGGCGAGGTGACCACCGGGGTCAGCAGATGGGGAATGTTCTCGTAGTGGTTGAGCTCGACCTGCTTGGGGTCGACCAACACCAGGCGGACGTCGTTCGGCGAAGCATGCATCAGGATCGAGGAGAGGATCCCGTTGACGCAGGCGGACTTGCCCGAGCCGGTGGTGCCGGCGACGAGGATGTGCGGCATCTTTGCCAGGTCCGTCCAGACGGCGTTGCCGTCGATCCCCTTGCCGAGCCAGGCGACCAGCGGCGAGGTCTTCTCCGGGCGGCCGGCATAGATGTCGCCGAGTCGGACGATGCGGCGGCGTGCGTTCGGCACCTCGACGCCGACCGCCTTTTTGCCGGGAATCGGGGCGAGGATGCGGATGTCGGTCGAGGCCAGGGCGTAGGCGAGGTCGTTGCCGAGCTCGGTCACCTTCTTGACCTTGATGCCGGGCGCCAGCCGCAGCTCATAGCGGGAGACGTGGGGGCCGCTGATGACGCCGACGATCTTCGCCTCGACCCCAAAGTGGCCGAGCGTCTCGACCAGCTTGCGGCCGACGATCTCCTGGTCGCGGGGGTCTGGGCCTTTGTCGCCTTTGCCTCGCTCGAGCGCCTTCGAGGGCGGCGGTCGGTAGTCGATCTCGTCGGAGGTGGTGACGCCACGGGTCTGGCCCATCGGGGTGAGCTGCGACTGCACGGGGGGATGCGAATCCCCCTCGGCGATCACGACGGTCTCCTCCTCGGAGGTGCCGATTTCCTCGATTTCACGGTCGAAGTCGTCGGCGCCGGGGAGATCCGGCCCGTGCTCGGGCTCCTCGGCAAGCTGCACGGTCGGCTCGAAGTTCTGGTCGTCCTCGGGGTAGGAGCTCATCACGTCGGTGGGCCCGGCTTCGGTCCCCGCGGCACGGGTCTCCCGCTGTTCGCGCCAGTCGGCGTGGCCCTTGGCGGCGGTCCGCGCGGTTTCGGTGCCGCCATAGAGGACGCCTCGGAAGATCGCGTGTAGTCCCCGTCCGATCCCGCACGCCAGGGTCGAGACCGACGTCCCGATCAGCAGCATCCCGCCGACCACGAGCATCAGGACCGTGAAGATTCGCGCTCCGACCTTGCCGAAGAGGTAATCGAGACCGGTTTCGATGCCGTAGCCGACCTTGCCTCCCTCCCAGCCGGCGAAGAGCACGAAGACCAGATAGACCCCCGCCGCGACCAGGAACAACCCGATCAGGTCGAGGTGCCGCTGCCCCAACCTCCCGGGCAGATGCACCCCACCCTTGGGCTTGGCTTTCGACCGTTTGGCCCCGGCTTTCCC
>DATAIY010000029.1:0-4756 GCA_036262475.1 Solirubrobacterales bacterium | reverse complement strand
GGAGTCCGGGTAGAGCAGGCCGACGATGTGCTTGATCAGCACGCTCTTCCCGGTGCCCGAGGGGCCGAGCACCATCGAGACCTGGTCTTCGGGCAGCCCCAGGTTGACCCCGTTGAGGATCCGTGCCCGGCCGAACTGTTTGACCAGGTCGATGATCTCGATCGCGTCCTCGCCGCCCGTGGTCGCGCCTGCGCCCGGTGTGGAACCGGTAGGGGTCGTGCTCGCTCGGGTCGACCCCAGGGATGATGAAGTCGCGGCCCATCACCGATCCGTCCTCGCTCACGTAGGGGCCGGTCGCCTCGGCGCTTTCCGGATGACCCGCGGCGGCGCCGACCGGCTCGGCGAGCTCGGCGCTGGTCTCGGCCTCCTGCTCGAAGTCTGACCCCCTCGGCCTCGTTGATGCGCTCCTGCTCGTCCATCGACACCTCAGCCTCCTATCGGCGCCCTCGGGTTGGCCCCCCAGAAGACAAGGGTCCCAAGCATCCCGATGATGTGGACTAAGACGATGTTCAAGACCATTGACTTCGCGGTCGCGATCCCGACCCCCACCGGTCCCCCGGAGGCGGTGTAGCCGTAATAGCAACCGACAAGCACGATGGCGGTCGCCATCACCATGCCCTTGATCAAGCTGAAGATCAGGTCGGGGGGGTTCTGGAACATCCAGAAGACCAGAAAGTAGCCGCCAGAGGAAACGTCGCCGATCTGCTTGACGACCGCCAAGTAGCTGGCCAGGTACATGATCCCGATTCCGACCAGGTACATGAATGGAAAGGTGATCCAGGCGGCGAGCAGCCGGGTCGCGCAGAGGAAGGTGATCGGCGGCACCCCCATCACCTCGAGCGCGTCAATCTCGTCGGAGATCCGCATCGCCCCCAACTCGGCGACGATCCCGGTCCCGACCTTGGCCGCCAGCATGTAGCCGAAGGCGTAGGGCATGATCTCGCGCAGGTCGCACCAGGCGGAGAAGACCCCGGCGTAAGCGGGGGCGCCCTGGGCCCGCAGCAGGTAGGCGCCCTCGATCCCGCACTGGAGGCCAAGGGTGAATACGAGGCCCCAGATGATCAGGGCTGAGCCGAGGATCAGGATGCCGGCCTGGCGCAGGCTCTCGCCGAAGAAGCGGAGGACGCGGCCGGAATAGACCTGACCGGAGACCATCGAGCCGAAGCGGGCGATCTCCCCGAAGGAGTCGAGCCAGCCGCGCGGGACCGCAAGCCATTGGTTCATCGGATCGTCTGCAACTCGGGATTGGTTGCCAGCAGGGTCTGGGTGAAGATGTAGTTGAAGGCGAAGACGCCCATGAAGGAGATGACGACGGCCTCGTTGACCGCGCGACCGACGCCAGCGGCGCCTCCGGACGCGGTCATCCCTTTGTATGAGCAGACGACGGCGATCAGGGCGCCGAACAGGGTGCACTTGATCACCGAGCCCCAGAGGTCGGTGATCGAGGCGTTCGAGAAGAGGGTCGCGAAGAAGCCGCCGAGCGGCTGGTGGTAGAGCATCTCGGTGAGGATCCCGCCGCTGATCCCGAAGACCAGCGCGTAGATGTCGAGCAGCCCGGTGATCAGCATCAGCGCTAGGAAGCGCGGCACGACCAGGTTCTTGATCGGGTCGACGCCCAGCACCTGGAGGGCGTCGAGCTCCTCGCGGATCTTGCGGGCGCCGAGGTCGGCGGTGATCGCGGTGCCGGCGACGCCGGCGACGACGACCGCGGTGACGAAGGGGGCGAACTCGCGAATCGAGGCGAGGACGAAGAAGCCGCCGAGGCGGTCCAGCGCCCCGAACAGCGAGAGGAAGTTGGCCGCCTGGAGGCCTGGTGCGCCGAAGCCGAAGGCGACGGTCGAGACCAGCAGCGGGAACCAGCAGAGCTGCAGGGCGAAGAGGAACTGGCCGATGAACTCCTCGCCGTAGGGATACGGCGGCTTCACCGCGGAGACGATCGTTCGCCCGGTCAGGAGCATCATCTCCCCAACCTGCTCGAACACAGACTTAGCGGGCAGGAATGCCCTGTTGACCGCGGATCCGACCATCTGCTCCTCCAGCGAGCTGCGTCGCACTGGCGCGGCGCCCCACTCGGTGGACTGAGTCTAGGGGATGGGTCAGCCCCTTCGGTTAGCCCAGTGTTGAGATCCGGCTAACCCTCCCGGCGCCCTCGAAACGGCCGTGAATGCGGGGAAACCCCGTGGTATGTTCGAGCCGCTTTGCGGGGGACCGGAAGACATTCCCGGCGCACCTGCCTTCGAGTTTCCGCGGCCGGGTTCGCCGCGTTGGCCGTGGCAGCGCTGCTGGCCGCCTGCGGCGGTGAATCCTCCTCGGACGCGAACGAGCCCTCCGGGACCTACCGGGTCCAGGTGACCGAAGCCAGCTTCCCGACCGAACAGCGCCTCGGCCAGACCTCGCTGCTGCAGCTGGGAATCAGAAACAGCGGCAAGAAGACCGTGCCGTTGCTGACCGTGACGGTCAGCATCGCCGGCAAGGAGGGCAGCGACTCCTCGCTGCCGTTCGGAATCCACGACCCCCAGCCCGGCCTCGCGCAGCCGGACCGCCCGGTCTGGGTGCTGGCCGAAACCTATCCGCGACTGGTCGGCTCCTCCAAGCCGGGAGGCGCCACCACCTCCAACCGCAAGACGTTCGCCTTTGGGCCGCTGAAGCCCGGGGCGACCACGGAAGCAGTTTGGAAGCTGAGCGCTGTCAAGGCTGGTCACTTCACCCTCCTCTACCGGGTCGACGCCGGGCTCAGCGGGTCCGCCTCGGCGGAGACCGGGGGTGGCGTCGCCCCCGGCGGCTCCTTCGTCACCGAAATCACTCAGGAACTGCCGGAAACCGAAGTCACCGACAGCGGCGAAGTGGTCGAAATCCCACATAAGAGAAGCGCAAGCGGAGGCGGCGGCGAATAGAGGCAGCCCGCCACGGGTAGCGTTGACCGCATGTGGCGCCTTTCCTCTGTCTCCTCCCTGATCGCAGTCCTGCTGACTCTGGGGCTGCCGGCCTGCGGGTCCGCAGACCAGCCCGAACAGAGCGCCCAGCGCCCCCACAGCGGCGTCGCGCTGAAGAAGATCGGGCAGTTCGACCACCCGGTCTACGTGACCGGGGCGCCCGGCTTCCCGAAGCTCCTGTTCGTCGTCGAACAGCCGGGCCGGGTCGCTGTGATGCGCGGCGGCCACCGGCTCACTCACCCCTTCCTCGACCTGCGTGGCACCGTCGGCTTCGACGGCGCCGAGCGGGGCCTGCTCTCGATCGCTTTCCCCCCCGACTACGCGACCAGCAGGAGCTTCTACGTCTATTACAACGACAACGCCGGCAACATCCGCGTGGATGAATTCAAGCGGGCCCGCCCGACCCTCGCCGGGCGCGGCTCCCAGCGTGAGGTGATCGGGATTCCCCACCCCGAAAACGCCAACCACAACGGCGGCCAGATGCAGTTTCTCGGCAACCTCCTCTACTTCGGCACCGGCGACGGCGGCTCCGGCGGCGACCCCCCGAACAACGCCCAGAACAAGGATGTCCTGCTCGGCAAGCTGGTGCGGATCGACCCCCGGCCCTCCGACGGCAGGCCCTACTCGGTGCCCCCATCCAATCCGTTCGTCGGCAAACCAGGCCGCGACGAGATCTACAGCTACGGGCTGCGCAACCCCTTCCGCTTCTCCTTCGACACGGTGACGGCCAAGCAGCCGCGGGTCGCGATCGGCGACGTCGGCCAGAACCGCTACGAGGAGCTCGACTACACGACCGTGGCAGCGGCGAGCGGCGCCAACTTCGGCTGGGACGCCTTTGAGGGCTTCGCCCCCTACGCGGATGAAAACAGCGGCACTCCCGACCCGGGCGGAACGACCAAGCCGATCTTCGCCTACTCCCACAGCCGCGCCGGCGGCAGCTGCTCGATCATCGGCGGCTACGTCGTCGCCGACCGTCACCTGCCCTCGCTCTATAAGCGCTACGTCTACGCGGACCTCTGCGAGGGCCAGCTGCGCAGCCTCGTCCCGCACCTGAAGGGGGCCAGCGGCGACCGCAAGCTCGGCCTCGCCGTCGCCTCCCCCACCTCCTTCGGCGAAGACGACGCCCACCGCCTCTACGTCAGCTCGCTCGAAGGGCCGGTGTACCGCCTCATCTCGAGGTGACACTCATCTCAAGCTTCTGACACTCACTTGCCGAAGCTTTTTGTCTGCGGTAAATTCGTGGAGGCGATGAGGCAAGCCTGGACCGACGAGCGGCTCGACGACCTCGCAAAGCGCGTCGACGACGGCTTCCGCGAGTCGCGCGAGGACCTTCGCTCCTTCCGGATCGAGGTCAAGGCTGATTTCGCCTCGATACGAACCGATATGGATCCCGGTTTGAAAGGTCGACGCTCATTTCGACAAGGTCGACGCCCAAATCGACGCCCGGTTCGAAGCGCTAAATGCCAGGTTCGACGCGTTGCAGCGGCTGATGATCGCCGCGCTTCTTATCTTCATTCCCAGTCTCGTCCTCTCCAGGATCTGAGCCCCCGAGCTTTTCGGCCCGCGATCTGGCCGAGCCGACTACCCTTGGCTGACCAACCAAGGGTCGATGAAGGGAGCACCAGTGGAGAGCGGAACCGCCGGGACCGGCACGGAGACGAACGGGGCGGCGAACGGCGCCGGCACCACTGCCGCCGACGATCGGATCGAGGTCCTCAACCCGGCCACCGGGCAACCGATCGCAACGATCGCCGTCGACTCGCCGGAGGCCGTCGCCGAGACCGTCGCCCGCGTCCGCGCCAACCAGGCCGACTGGGAGGCGA
>DATAIY010000028.1:0-3015 GCA_036262475.1 Solirubrobacterales bacterium | reverse complement strand
CTGAAGGAGATGGTCGTCGCCGCCGGGGCGTCGCTGCTGGAGGGCGAGGCGGGGCGCGAGGCCGACGTCGTCGTCGTCTCCGGCCACCGCGGCTTCGACTACGGGGAGCTGCTGACGGCAACGCTGGCGCTTGGCCAAGGGGCCGCGCTCGTCGCCACCAGCCACGACCCGACGATGCCGATGCCCGGCGGCGACTGGCCCGGCACCGGCTCGATCCTGGCCGCGGTCGAGACCGCCTCCGGACGCACCGCGGAGATCGGCGGCAAGCCCGAGCGCCACCTCTTCGAGATGGCGCTGGAGGCGATCGGCGCCGCCGAGCGGGTGGCGATGGTCGGCGACCGGATCGCCTCCGACATCGACGGTGGCCGCGCCGCGGGCCTGGAGACGGTGCTGGTGCTCAGCGGCAGCAGCAGCCGCGCCGAGGCGGAGGCAGCCGAGCCGGCCCCCGACCACGTGCTCGAGAACCTCGCCGGCCTGCTGCGGTGAGCGCCGGCGCGGCGCCGGCGGAACCGGCCGCCGGGCGCCTTGGCTCCAGCTTCGCCGGAATCTTCGCCGTCACCTTCTGCGGCCTGATCGCGGTCGGTGCCGTGTTGCCGGTGCTGCCTCGTTACGTACGCGGACCGATCGGCGCCGGCGACCTCGCGGTCGGGATCGTGATCGGCGCCTACGCGATCACCGGCCTTTTGCTACGACCGGTCGCCGGGCGCCTCGCCGACCGCTGGGGCCGCAAGCCGACCGTCCTGCTCGGCGCCCTCCTGCTCGGCGTCAGCGGCCTGCTCAACCTGCCGAGCCTGGGGATCGCCGGCCTGATCGTCGCCCGCCTCGTCCTCGGGGTCGGCGAGGGCTCCCTCTACACGGCGGGATCCGCCTGGATCGTCGACATGGCGCCCTTGGCTCGCCGCGGCCGGGTGCTCGGCCTCTACGGACTCGCGGTCTGGGGTGGCCTCAGCGTCGGCCCGCTTGCCGGCGAGCTGCTGCTCGAAGCCAGCAGCTACAGGGCCGTCTGGATCTTCGCCGCGGCGATGCCCTTCCTCGGCGCGCTGATCGCGACTCGCGTCCCCGAACGCTTCGAGCCCATCGCCCACAGCGAGCCGCACCCGCTGATCGCCCCCGAGGCCGTTCGGCCTGGCTTCGCGGTCGCGCTCGCCTCGATCGGATACGCGGCCGTCGCCGCCTTCATCGTGCTCCATCTCGAAGCCCGCGGGGTGGGCCACGGTGCCACGGTGTTCGGGGCCTTCGCGGCGATGATCGTGATCACCAGGCTGATCGCCGGGGACCTGCCCGACCGCGTCGGCGCCGCCCGGGTGGCGATCGGCGCGACGTTGGTGGAGGCCGCCGGCCTGCTGATCATCGCCCTCGCGCACAGCCTCCCTGTCGCCCTCGCGGGCGGGCTCGCCATGGGCGCCGCCTTCTCCCTGCTCAACCCATCCCTGATGCTGATCGCGGTCAATCGCGTCTCCGAAAGCGCCCGTGGGGCGGCGATGGGGACCTTCACCGCGTTCTTCGACGCCGGCGTCGGTATCGGCGCCCCGCTGGCCGGGCTGGCGGCCGCGCTGAGCGACTACGAGGGGGCCTTCCTCCTCGCCGCCGCGATCTCAGTCGGCTCGGCGGCGCTGATCCTGGTCACGCTCCACAGCCGGGCAGCTAGCGCTTGCTGACGACCAGGGTCTGCGCGGCGCGGCCGATCCTGCCTTCCTCGTCCGAGAGCACCGACTCCGCGATCCCAATCCCGCTGGGGCGAGGCAGCATCGTCGCCGCGACGCAGATCCACTCCCCCGCCGGCATCCGCTCGAGGTGGACGGTCAACTCGACGTTGAGGAACATGAACTGCCGGTAGTCGAGGGGGGCGCTGATCCCGTTGCCGACGTCGGCGGCGACGAGGACACGCTGCAGGGGCGAGGGCTCCTCGCCGGCGACCAGCGGCTGGCGCATCCGCAGCCAGGCCGTCGCCGGTCCGACCTTCATGAACCCTCCCTCGATAAACCGGACCTCCATCGCCGAGTGGTAGCCGTGCTCCTGGTCGGTCGGGAAGAAGTCGGCTTCGAAGCCCTGGTCGGGACCGGGCGGCGGCTCGAGCGCCGCAACCGATCCCGGCGGCAGGTCCACCGGGGCGATCTGGATCCGCCAGGCAGTGGCACGCATCAGCACCTGCTTGCCGTCGCTGAACTCGGCCTCGACCAGCTGCACCCGGCGCCCCGGCCGCAGGACCCGGGCGCTGAGGTGGGCGGGCGCGATCGGGATCGGCCGCAGGATCTCGAAGGTGATCCGGCCGACCTGGAACAGATCGGCGTCCGAGAGCAACTCGATCTCGCGCGCCAGCAGCGCCGACGGCGGCCCGGCGTGCTGGGCGCCAGGGTCCCAGGGGCCGCGAGTCAGCTCGGTGGCGACGTAGCGGTCGCCGGCAGGTTCATAGAAGGCGTCTGGCACGCGGCAATCCTAGGCGCGCCGCACTCCCACCCGTGTCTGACCTCGAGGGGCCTGTAGACCCCGGAAACTCAGACACGTCTCTCAGCAGGTGTGGCTGCCGAACTCCGCAACCCAGACGTGGGCGCGGGAGTTGCCTTCGAGGCCTCCCGTGTGCAGTCCGATCCCGATCTGCGCATAGGGGCCGAGGAGGTTCTCGCGATGGCCGGCCGAGTGCATCCAGGCAACGAAGACCCAGCGCACGGTGCCGAGTCGGCCGGATCCCCAGGCGATGTTCTCGGCGGCCCGCCAGCATCCACCCCCCAGGTAGCCGAACCGCTGCATCCAGTAAAAGAATTCGTGTCCACAGGCTTCGTGGCTGAACTCGTTGCAGCGGAGGATGTCGCCGGCCTTGTGAGCAGCAGCGCGACTCAACCGGAGCGCCGGGGCCAGGGCGCCGAGCCCTGCGCGGCGCCGGGCGAAATTGGTCAGGCACCGCATCGCCCGCTCCTGCACCGCGACCGGGGCCCGCGGATCGGTCTGGTTGGGGCAGATCGAGGCCGAAGCGATCAGCCCGTCGATGCCGGCCTCCGCGGCCGACGGCACCAGCGC